>NZ_BJXX01000165.1 GCF_007991215.1 Aneurinibacillus danicus | reverse complement strand
ACAGGAACTTTTTCGCCATCTTTTCCTCCTCAGATTCTATTATTTTTCTATAAAAATCGTGTGAAAAGAAAGAGGAGAAGAGGAAAGAAGATCCGGGGAAGAAAAAGGCGTTCGCCTTTTTCCCTTTGAAATCACCCCCTCATTCTCTTCTTTCTTTTCCTTCGTACCACAAAAGTCAACCGTCCTTCCCGTCATTTTCATGTCAGGATTACGGCTGAAATATGATGGTTTTATATGCGCAAGAACCGCCGTACGGACATTAAGCTTCCCCAAATGCCGATGAACGCGCCAATCCCAAGCAAAATAAGCGAGATTTGAAACGCAAGCGGTGACATCGGCAGCAAATCCAAGAAGTAAAGAGCGAGCTGCCGCTCGACAAAATCTATTAAATAACCGTATCCCACAGTTAAGATTACGATCGGGAAAATGGCGCCAATAATGCCCATCAGCGCACCTTCTACAAAGAATGGCCAGCGAATAAACCCGTTGGTCGCGCCGACCAATTTCATAATCTCGATTTCACGACGCCGTGCCACAATTGTCAACTTAATCGTATTGGCAATCAAAAACATGGCCGTAAACGCCAATGCAATGATGAATGCGACAATCACAAAGCGAACGACATCGGTTACTGCAAACAGCTTTTTCGTAGTCTGTTCAGCGTAATTAACCTTCTTCACACCGTCGATGTTCTGAATCTTCTGGGCCAGTGCTCCGGTTTGCTGTGGTGTTTTCGCTTTGACGATAAAAGAGTCAGGCAGCGGATTTTCTTTCTCCAATCCGTTAAACAGTGCACCTTTCTCACCAAAGCTCTTCTTTAAGTTCTGCAGTCCTTCCGCCTTAGGGACATATTTCACTTCAGCAGCATCGGGCAGCTTTTTAAGTTCGCTTTCCACCTTTTTCGCCGTCGCCTGGTCTGCCGTTACGTCAAGTGAGACGCGAATCTCTACTTGCTTCTCTACGGTCTGGACAAGGTGCTGAATATTCATTGCCAACAACAAAAAGACACCAAGAATCAACAGTGTAATCGTAACCGCACTAATCGATGCGAAGGTCATCCAGCCGTTCCGGCCCAGATTCTTAACTCCTTCGCGCAAATGGCGAGCAAACGTGCTAGTCTTCATAGCCGTACTCTCCCCTCTGCTCGTCGCGTACAATCCGTCCTGCTTCGATGGCGATCACGCGCTTCCGTACACTATTGACGATTTCTTTGTTGTGTGTGGCCATGATAATGGTTGTGCCTCGCTTGTTAATGTCAAGCAGCGTCTGCATAATATCCATCGAAGTCTCCGGGTCTAAGTTACCGGTCGGCTCGTCCGCGATAATCAAATCGGGATTGTTCACGATGGCGCGGGCAATCGCTACACGCTGCTGCTCTCCGCCGGACAATTGCTCAGGCAGTGAACGGGCTTTATGTTTAAGCCGTACAAGCTCTAACACTTCCATTACACGCGGTTTAATCTGCTTTTTCGATGCTTCGATAACTTCCATTGCAAATGCGACGTTCTCATAAACTGTCAGCTTGGGAAGCAGCTTAAAATCCTGGAATACGACACCAATCTTCCGGCGCATATAAGGGATATGCCGTTCTTTCAAACGGTTAATATGCGAGCCATTGATGACAATCTGCCCTTTCGTCGATTTCTCTTCACGGTACATCAATTTAATGAACGTCGACTTCCCCGCCCCGCTCGGTCCGACGACATAGACAAACTCACCGTCTTTGATATGGACGTCAATTCCCTGAAGTGCTACGGTTCCGTTCGGATACGTCTTCCATACATCCTGCATTTCTATCAAATACATCACCCAAACTACAATGTTTTTCTATTATTTCTATGGAAATGACATCATTCAACAATAAACACCCTATCTATTATACCACTTGTCGGGCAAAACGCATGAAGAATAACACATTATTTTCGACAATTTTCCACGAAAAAAAACATCCCCTTGTTTTGAAAGGGGATGACCTTACAGATAATCACTATTTCTTTCATATCCTTTTAATTCATACTTAATGTTAAAGAAGCTGCACCTCGATCTTTTGCAAATGGTCTTTCACCCACTGCTGTGTCTTTTTCAGTTCGACACCTGCCGCAGCCACCTGGCTTTCCACTTGATTTTTCGCCGTACCGCCCAATACATTGCGGGCATTTACTACATTTTGCGGATCCAGCGCGGTATAAATATCGTCCTCAAACAGCTCAGAGAACTGCTTATATTCTTCCATTGTCAGATCAAGTAAGTATTTTCCTTGCTCGATACAGTACAGCACGCTTTTTCCTACCACTTCATGCGCCTGGCGGAACGGCATCCCTTTGCCCACCAGGTAATCGGCCAAATCGGTCGCATTGGAGAAATCGTGTGCCACGGCTTGACGCATGTTTTCTTTTTTTACTTTCATTGTACGAATCATCGGCGCGAACAAGGACAGCGCACCATGCAGTGTGGCTACCGTATCGAACATGCCTTCCTTGTCTTCCTGCATGTCTTTGTTGTATGCGAGCGGCAGCCCTTTCAGCACAGTCAAAAGACCGAAGAGGTTTCCGTAGACGCGCCCGGTTTTGCCGCGCACAAGCTCCGCCACATCCGGATTCTTCTTCTGCGGCATGATGCTCGAGCCTGTGCAGAATGCATCATCAAGCTCGACGAAGTTAAATTCATCGCTCATCCACAGAATCAATTCTTCGCACAGACGCGACAGATGCGCCATAAGAAGCGATGAGTTTGACAAAAACTCGATGATGAAGTCACGATCGCTCACCGCATCCATGCTATTGCTATAGATGGCATCAAACTTTAGCAGTTCGGCCACATATTCACGATCGATCGGGAATGTTGTGCCGGCCAGTGCACCCGCACCCAGCGGCAGCACGTTAATCCGTTTCCAGCTATCCATCAATCGTTCCGCATCGCGCTGCAGCATGGAGTAGTACGCCATGAGATGATGGGCAAACAGCACCGGCTGCGCACGCTGCAGGTGCGTATAACCCGGCAGGATCGTATCCGTGTTGGCTGCCGCCTGCTCAAGCAGCGCCTCCTGTACTCCCGCAACCAGCTCGACGATTTCGATAACACGTGCACGCAAATAGAGGTGCATATCGGTAGCCACCTGGTCGTTGCGGCTGCGTCCGGTGTGCAGTTTGCCCCCGACCGGTCCGATCTGCTCCAGCAGCAGTTTCTCCACGTTCATATGTACGTCTTCGTTTTCCACCGAAAATTCTACATTGCCCGCTTCAATCATCGCGGCGACTTTCTTCAGCCCTTCCGCGATTGTCGCCGCCTCATCTTCCCCGATAATACCGCACTTACCAAGCATCGATACATGGGCGAGACTGCCGATGATGTCTTCTCTCCATAACTGCTGGTCGAACTGGATGGATGCCGTATATTCTTCTACGAGTTTATCCGTTGCTTTGGTGAATCTGCCGCCCCATAGTTTCATTAATATAGGCGTTTTTTCTTCCGGTGCCGGACCGAAAGGAAAAACGCCTCCCTCCTCTCTGACTGCTGTTCTACTCTATATAATGTTACACTTGCTCAATCGCTTCTTTTTTATCGATAACAACCGCTTTTGGCGTATGGTCGAGCTTATCTTTATTCGTCTGTACGAATACTTTCGTCTGCAGCCCCCACAGCTTCACGAAGCCGATAGCTGCCTGGTGGTCAAAAGTATCTTCCGTACTGTACGTAGCCAGATTCTCATCGTACAGGGAAGACTCAGATTTTCTTCCGACTACGATAGCGTGGCCTTTGAACAGTTTCACACGGATTGTGCCCGTTACGAATTTTTGTGTTTCTTCTACGAACGCATTCAGCGCGTCCATGATTGGTGAGAACCACAGACCTTCATAGATAACCTGGGAGATTTTTTGTTCTACAATCGGTTTGAACTGCGCCACTTCGCGCGGTTGAGTTAGGAACTCCAGCTCACGGTGCGCCAGGATAAGCGTAATCGCGCCCGGTGCTTCGTATACTTCACGGGATTTGATACCGACAAGACGGTTTTCCACGTGGTCGATGCGGCCTACGCCATGCTTTCCGGCGATCTGGTTGAGTTCAAGAATAAGCTCAGACAATTTCATTTGCTTGCCGTTCAGCGCTACCGGCTTGCCCTGTACGAATTCGATCTCGATTTCTTCCGGCGTGTCCGGCGTATCTTCGAGATGGTTCGTCAGGTCGTATGCGCCCTTCGGCGGCTCGTTCCACGGGTTCTCAAGCTCACCGCACTCGCATGCACGGCCCCAGAGGTTCTGGTCAATGCTGTACGGGTTATCCAGGTCTACCGGAATCGGAATGTTGTGTTTCTCTGCATATTTAATCTCTTCGTCGCGGCTCATGCCCCATTCACGTACCGGTGCCACAATCTTAAGATCCGGATTCAGTGCCGTGATGGAAACATCGAAACGCACCTGGTCGTTTCCTTTTCCTGTGCAGCCGTGAGCTACCGCAACCGCGCCTTCTTCTTCCGCGATGTCTACAAGCACTTTTGCGATAAGCGGACGGGAAAGTGCGGATACAACCGGATATTTGCCTTCGTACATGGCATTGGCTTTCAGTGCCGGTAAAACAAATTCATCCGCAAACAAATCTTTTGCATCAACGACATAGGACTTAATCGCGCCGACCTGCAGGGCTTTGTCACGTACGAAATCCAGATCTTTTCCTTCACCGACATCCAGCGCTACTGCAATAACGTCATAATTATATGTTTCTTGAAGCCATTTGATTGCTACTGATGTATCTAAACCGCCTGAATAGGCCAGAACCACTTTTTCTTTTGCCATAATGTAAATCCTTCCCTTCGTGCCTCGCACACAATTTGTTTTCTATGCAATATTATGCATCTTCATTAATAAAAATTCAATACCTTTTTTGCAAAATTTTTTTCTTTTTCATATGAAGCATTAAGCAAGGAGATTATTTCCTTCTTCGTTGGT
Organism: Aneurinibacillus danicus; assembly: GCF_007991215.1. Lineage (GTDB taxonomy): Bacteria > Bacillota > Bacilli > Aneurinibacillales > Aneurinibacillaceae > Aneurinibacillus > Aneurinibacillus danicus. The sequence goes on along the minus strand of NZ_BJXX01000165.1, from coordinate 29,328 downwards.
TAGGTCGCGTACGAAGATCGCCATAAAAAATCACCTCATGACTGTCTTCGAGTTTGCACACGAAAATCCTTTAAAAATCTACAACTTTGTTAGCTGATGGGGTACTAACAAATGAGACCGGTGCTGCACTGTATAGAAAGCAACTTCTTGTCGCACCATTTTGCAAATTATCGGACGTTATAAAGTTTCAAACACATACTTATCAAAGATTCTCACTGTCGAAATGCAAAAATGGTTATTTTGACATAAATTTTACAAAATTATGCAAAATAAGCAAAGGAATTAAAAGGAATAAATCGAATTATTTAACATGTATTGAAATTCAAAAGATATGGAGGTATTTCAGAATGAAAAAAACTTTTGCTGTTGTTAGTTCATTAGCAATGCTTTTAGCTTTCTCACCTGTAGGTAGTGCAAGTACCGAATTAGTTAAAAGTGAACCCTCAAAATCTGTAGTCTCTGTTAGTCAAAGTGGAAATGGAAAATCGCTTGCTTCAGAAATAACAAAGTTAGATAAACAAACATTAAAAGCTAACCAAAGAGCTCTAAAAAAACAAGTTGATACTTTGTCAGATACAGAGTTTGATAAATTCATGCATAATTATGTCAAAGAAAACAAAAACTACTTATCTTCGAGTGAATTAACTAATAGGTTAAATATGTTGGGCATTGAGTTTTCCATGAAAGATAGAGCAACTCCGGAGTTTTCTGCACAAGCTATCGGAGTTGACCAAATTACTCTGTCCTCTTATTCAGCAAAAAGAGGCGGAGATTCTTATTACAGACTATATATCTCTTGGGATTCCTCAGTTTCTGAAGCTAGACCCGGCTCTTATGATTTAGTATCTATTGAATGGGACCCGACAGTAGGGGCGTACTATGATGCAAATGTTGGTGATACCACCAAAGCTACGAAGAGAGATGGATCAAGGAGAACTAGCGGAATATATTTATTTAACGTCCTTGATAATAAGCTTGATTTTGATACCTATGCAACTGTTTATGTTACACCCAAAAAATCGGGATGGCTAGAGTATGGCTCAAAATATACCCATACTTATAGTAAAACAAGTACAAGCACAACTGTAGGAGCAGCTTTCAATTATGCAACAGCAGGTAGCACCGGCGGTCTTACATATAATGTAACCTTAAGCGAAACAGAAGCTAGTTGGGACAAATGGGATGATAATGCTGTAAATTTACCGTAATAAAATAAAATTAAGAAAACAAGGCATTCGTTCAATACGGGTGCCTTGTTTATTATAAATAAACAAAAAGTTCATTATTTTTAGATTAATATTATATTTTTACGATATAAGTTGTATAATCAAAAAAAGGAAAGGATTGAGTAAATAAATGCTAAAAAAAAGACTTACTACCCTTTTTCTTGTTTTTATACTCATTACATCAACCGCTTGCAGTCAAAATGTTTCTAATTCAAGTGAAGAGGAAAAAAGTGTTACATTACTTAAAGATTTATTTAAACATCATTACTCTGTTTCCCTGTATCAATTTGGTAAAATTACTGATAACCTATCTAAAGTAAGCGAAACAAAAGACTTGAATTATATTAGTGGCTTAATTGATGCATATATATATAGTAATCCTTTATCTATGCTGGCTACACTAGCAAGAGATAAGGACACATATAATAAAATTGTAGAGCAAGATTTACAAGAAGCTATATTAAACTTATTTAAAAATCAAAAACAATACATACAAAATATTAACGTTCTAATAAAACAAGACGATCTAGAAAAAATTAAGAATAAGAAAAAACAATTTATCCAATTATATACTTTAGAAAGAAAACTAAATGATAATCGTTTATTTGATAAAAAGGATCTTCAAAATTACAAAAAAATATTAAACGACATGAATAAAACATTAACCGAGTAAGATTGATTAACTAAAAACTTACATGCTACTTGAAAGACACTATTGTCTCTTATGAAAGAAGGTTTTCTTTTGTGTATTTTCAAAAGAAAACCTTTCTTTTTAATACAGAGGTACCGGAACATTTTAGCTTATACAATTCTTAAGAGGTGAATAGAGTGAATTCGCTTTTCCCCATATTTATAATTGGGTTTGGTTTTTTAGCTGCTTTAGTAGGGATTCAATGGAGAATTACATACAAAACAATCACATAATAAAAATTTTGGAAGAAATCAAACAAATAAATAATCTTTATCCTGTTAGTTTGATAGGTATAGAGTCGAGACCATATTGAAGAAAGATGCAACACAGGGGATTTACTAGAAACATGTGGAGTTGGCCAAAAAACAACCATGGCGTTTCAGCCGCACCCCCGCCATGAAAATGAGGGAAAGGGCGGCTGAACTTTTGGGACACGAAGGAAAAGAGAGAAAAGAATGAGGAGAGGATTTTATGTACAATATTGCTTTAAAATAGATGCTATCTCTTTTGGAACTTCATATTTCTTCTGAGCTACATCAACCATAAAATCAATCCCTTCTTCGGTTGGCATTCGCAAATGATCACCATTCAACTTTAAAAAAGCTTTAGTCGCAGCATAAGCAGTACGTTTATTACCATTATGAATTACATTTCCAAATGAAACATCTTCAATTTCTTTTGGAGAAATTCCACTCCGGTTTAATGCTTCAGTTGTTGCCACTACAGCAAGCTCAATATCAGTTACATCTTTGAGAGAACCTCCAAATGACCCGAATCGAATGCCCGGAACAAAACCGTAGCATTTCCATTTATCTGTATGGAAATGCTGTAAAGATTATTATTAATTAGGATAGTTTTGTCGTAGTACATTTTTTTGAATTTTTCCGATTGAAGTTCTTGGGAATTCTTTTATAAACCGGAATTCTTGTGGAATTTTAAACTTAGATAATTGTTCTGCACAAAAAGCTCTTAGCTCTTCTTCGGAAATTTTTGACCCATCCGTTGAAATGTAGGCGACAATGGCTTCTTCTCTTATGTTGTCAGGAATACCGATTACAGCACAATCCGCAACCCCTGGATAACTTAATAATACGTTTTCAATCTCTATAGAAGATACATTTTCGCCTGCCCTTTTAATCAAATCTTTATCTCGATCAACAAACCAGATAAAACCTTCATTATTTCTATATCCTTTATCACCTGTATAGAGCCAGCCGTTTTGAATCGTCTTGTTTGTTTCTATTTCATTCTTATAATAGCCTTTCATCAAAGACGGACTTTTTATAATAATTTGCCCTATTGTAAAAGGGGGAACCTCTTTCGAATTTTCGTCTACGATTTTAATTTCTTGACCTAAGCCAGGTTTGCCCATAGCAAGAATACCAGTTTTAGGATCTTCAGGCATCTCTTCATATAAAGGGGTTACAATATTAGTTGTGATAGATTCTGTCATTCCATACCATTGAAAGAGCTTTATACCAAATCGTTCTTGGAAATTCGTAATATCGTTTTTATTTACAAATAAGCCATATCCCACTTGTCTGATATTGTGTTTATTTTCATAGGGATGAATTGGCAATTCTAATAAAATCTTAATTATTGTTGCCACAAAACTTGAAACAGTTGGATTTAATCTTTGAACATCATCCCAAAATGTGGAGGCGCTAAACTTTTCAAGCAACAATATAGTGCCACCTGCAACCAACATTGCCATTGACGTATAATACTGTGAATTAGCATGAAACAAAGGCAGGAAAATCAAGTAGCGATCTTCTGGTGTGAGTCCTTGATATAATACTGAAGAATGTCCAGCAAATAAATAATTCTCATGTGTTATAAGAACGCCTTTTGGTTTAGAAGTTGTACCTGATGTGTACATAATTGCGCTAACATCCGAAGGCAAAACATCATGATCGTGGCAATGATCTTCAAATGTAGAACATTCTAGTCTCCAGTCATTTGAGAGATTTTGATAGATGGGAAATGAAAAATCATAGGCCATTTCCAAATGTTTTTTTGTGATTAGTGACTCTTCAAAAAGAAAACCTTTACTATCTGAGTGTTCTAATAGGTATTGTAATTCACGTACTGTTGATGCTGTATTAATGGGCAGCATAATCGCTCCTATAGCTGCACATCCGAACCATAGATCATAGAAAAAGGGGGAATTTTTGCACATGACAGCAATCGTGTCACCTTTTTTTATGCCATGCTTTATAAGCCAGCTTGCTGTTTGATTGCTTCTTTTTAGCATATCCATGTAGGAAATATTTTCATTTTTATAACAGATAAATGGCTTATCCTTGTATTTCTTTGCTTGTTTTTGTAAATATGTATAGATTGTCATGTCTCCATGTGTTAGCACTTTTGGATAACCTCCTCGTTCTCATCTTGATTCTTTATCAATTTTAATGTCAACATAGTGACGATACTGATTGCGAGTAGTCCAGATAAAATAAACATCCCTGAAGTAAAAGCTACAGTTCCAAGAATCATCGGTCCTACAAATCCACCTAATGCTGCAAATGAATTGACTAAAGCGATACCAACAGGTGCAGTAGACTCGGTGAAGAAAAATGTCATGTAAGCAAAGAAACATCCAGTAAATCCATATAATCCGGCAGATGTAATCGTTAACATAAGCACCATCATAAAGACGCTTTCTGAAAAACCACATCCGATAAACCCGATAAGTGCGATAATACAGCAAACAATTAAATGCAGTTTATGTGCATGAGTCCTATCTGAATTCCAACCAATCAATATAATAGATGGGATACCAACTAATGAAGGAATCATGGCTAACCAGCCTATTTGTAAGTTGGTCGTTGCATTTGCTGATAAGGTTTTTATGATGGTTGGTATCCAGAATGACAATCCATAGATCGCTGTATAAACAGAGAAATATAACAGAGCTAACTTCCAGACTTTTGAATCTTTCAACATATCTAGCTTTGAGACTTTATTTATTTGTGAACTTAATTGTCGTTCAGCGCTCAATTCGCCTTCTAACCAATCACTTTCCTCCTTAGATAACCACTTAGCATCAGCAGGTCTATTATTTAAGTAAAAAACAACAACAACACCTAAAATAATGGCCGGGATTCCTTCAAGAATAAACATCCATCTCCATCCTGCCATATCAAGCCAGGATATATTATCAAGAATCCACGTTGACACCGGTGCGCCAATTAATCCACCTACCGGTAAAGCCAGTAGTAAGGCTGCTGTTGCTCTTCCTCTTTCATGCTACTTTTAAATCATTAACCTAAAATGACTCCTATTATTTCCACTGATAAAATTTTTACTTTCTATCCATTCCCCCTTTTTTTAAGCGCTTATATTTTTTTAAAACATGTTTACTTAACGTACTGATACTGCGAAAATAAAAAGACTATAGTCTATAATATTAATTTCTCAGACTATAGTCTATTTGTCAATTCTATTTTTAATTTTCTGAAAGCAGGTTGATAGTCGATGAACTTAAGACAACAAAAAGCATTGCAAACAAAAAGGAAAATATCAAAAGTTGCTCTAGAGTTGTTCAATAAAAAAGGTTTCAGCAATGTCACAGTAGATGAAATCATCGAAAAGACAGGGACATCTAAAGGAGCATTTTACAATCACTTCAAAAGTAAACACGATATTTTTTTAGAAAAATTTAAAGAGATCGATAATTTTTACGTAGACGAACTATTGCCCAAACTGGATCCGCAAGAATCAGCAAAAGAAAAATTAAAGAAATTCTTTTTCATGCAGATGATCTACATAGAAAAGGATTTAGGCTGGGATGTTATTCGAACAATTTATGAGAACGAATTGAATACGGAGAGGGAATCATTTTTCTTAATCCCTGATCGGCCGCTCTATCAGATCCTTTACAGTTTATGTGTAGATGGACAGAAAAAGGGAGAATTCCGTGAAGATTTGACTCCTGAACAGATGGTTACGATCTTCACCCGTATGATAAGGGGGATTTTATATGATTGGAGTATAAATAAAGGCGAATTTTCATTGAAGGGTGAACAAGAAGCATTATTTGACGTGGTAATAAGAGGACTAATGAAATAGAAGCGTAAAGAAGGTTTTCTTTTTAATACAGGGGTACCGGAACATTTTAGCTTATACAATTTCTTAGGCGGTACGAAGGAAAAGAGAAAAAAGAACGAGACAATGATTTCAATGGGGAAAAAGGCGAACGCCTTTTTCCTCCCTGGATCTTATTTCCTCTTCCCCTTCTTTCTTTCCTCACGTTTTTCTTTCGTCCGGGCTACTTATCTTCGCTTTTTTCCCCGCCTTCAGACTCAATCAACTTCTGCATCGCCTGCGCGTCTACGTCAATCACAAGATCCGCGCTGTCCTCTTTGATGGAAGAAAACATGCGGGCAAGGCGTTTGTTGACTTCACCGAACAGCGTACCCGGTTCATACTGGCCGTGCTCATCGCAGGTACCCGCCTTGACACCTGTCAAAATCTCGATGCCTTCTTCAATCGTACGCACCTGCCAGATGTGGAACCGGCCGGCCTCTACCGCTTCCACCACTTCCGGACGCAGCATCAAGTTCTTTACATTCTGATGCGGAATAATGACGCCCTGCTCGCCGGTAAACCCCATCGCCTTACATACCGCAAAGAATCCTTCTATCTTTTCATTCACGCCGCCAATCGGCTGGATTTCACCGAACTGATTCACCGAGCCGGTCACCGCAATCCCCTGCCGAATCGGAATTCCTGACAGAGAAGACAGAAGCGCATATAATTCCGTGCTGGAGGCGCTGTCCCCGTCAATCCGGCTGTACGTCTGCTCAAACGTAATGCTGGCCGACAGCGGAAGCGGCTTATCCTGCGCAAACTTGCCCGCCAGATATCCGCTCAAAATTAATAGGCCTTTATGGTGAAACTGTCCGCTCAGCGACGTCTCCCGCTCAATATTAATAATGCCCTGGCGGCCGATAAATGTACGTGCCGTAATCCGGTGCGGTTGTCCGAACGTATAATCACCCGTCTGCAGTACAGCCAGGCCGTTAATTTGACCGACTTTCTCTCCGGTCACATCAACCATAATGGTCCCTTCTTCAATCAGCTCCCGCATTTTCTCGTCCATGCGGTTGGCACGGTATTCCTGCTCTGCGAGCGCCTCTTCAACATGACGTGCTTCTACGACTTCGGCTCCCTCTTCTTCCGCCCAGAAGCTCGCTTCCACCAGCAGACGCGTTAAATGATGAAAATTCGTTGTCAGCTTGCGCTGGTCGCCAGCCAATCGGGCACTGTAATCCAGCAATGCGGCCAGGGCGGAACGATGGAACGGCAGCAGACCTTCCTTCTCACAATAGCTGCGAACAAACCCGGCAAACTCGTGATAATGCCGTTCGTCTTTTTTCATATCGGTATCGAATTCAACTTTTACCTTAAACAGCTTCGGAAAATCTTCATCCAATTCAGACAACAGATGGTACACGTATGGATTGCCAAGCAGAATGACTTTCACGTTCAGCGGAATCGCTTCCGGTTTTAGGCCGCTTGTGGCAATTAACCCGTGCTCTTCCGATAAATTTTCGATACGCAGGCTCTCGTTTTTCAGCATGCGTTTCAACACATGCCAGGAAAGCGGATTGCGCAGCAATTCAGCGATCTGAACAATCAAGTACCCACCGTTCGCCATATGAAGGGCACCAGGCTTAATCATCGTAAAGTCCGTCGTCATCGCACCGAATGTGCTGCGGTATTCGACCCGCCCGAACAAGTTATAATATGTCGGGTTATTTTCAAATACAACCGGTGCGCCGGATAACTGTCCGTTATCTACCAGCACATTTACCCTATAGCGCTGCAGGTTGTTTTCTTCGTTCCGCTGCAGCAGCCGCGCCATCGGATTTTCTGTGCCATCATCCTCTTTGAAAAGGTGGTGATTTTCAATAATATCTTCCTGGTAGTCCTGCAAATACTTGCGGATTTTTTCTTCTGTATATGTCTCCCAAAGCGGCTCGAATAAGTGCTTAAGCACCTGCCGGACCGAATCCTTGTTCAAGCGGCTGACTTCCTGCTCGACTTCCTTTTCTAACAATTGAATCTGCCGGACTGACTCGGTTACTTCCTGTTCAAGGCGTTTGCTCTTCTCCTTGATTTCCTGGCGTGATTCATCCGGCAACCGGGCGAAATCCTCATTGCTGAGCGGTTTGCCGAACATAAGCGGAATCGTGGCAATTCCGCCTTCAGGAACGCGCTCCAGCGAGAAGTTCAGCTCACGGGCCAGCTGGTCCATCTGCTTCCATATCTCCTGCGCCCTCTTCTCAAAATTCTGCATAATAAAACGGCGGTGCTTCTGATAATCCTCACCGGAAAATATCTTGCGAATTTCCCGTTCGACATCACGCAGCAGTTCATCCATGCGTGTTTTAAACTCTCTGCCTTCCCCTGCAGGAAACCGAAGTGCCAACGGATGGTCAGGACGCGAAAAATTGTATACGTAACACCAATCTGCAGGAGTCGGTTTATTACGGGCCGCCTGCTTCGCTTTCGCTCGCGTATACGTCGTCCGGCCGGTTCCGGGAGGCCCGGCAACATAAAGGTTATACCCTGCCTTCTGCACTTTCAGGCCGAAATCCATCGCCCGTACGGCCCGATCCTGGCCGATAATCCCTTCCCGCAGCGGCTCAATCTGTTCCGTTGTTTCACACGGAAACGCCTCGGGCGGCGTCTGTACGCGCAGCCGCTCCACCGGCACCTTTCTTTTTTCTCTATCTTCTTTCGACACTTGCTTCCACATCGCTGTTCATCCCTTTCCCAGGCTCAATCGTACAATAGGACAAAGCACATCTTAGTTTATTCATTCTATAGGCTTATCATAATGGAAGAAGGGAAAAACCTCTACCCGTTATCACAGTAGAACAGTAAAATTCCTTCCCGGTTATATACCGGGCGATCAAAATATGGGAAATAGGCTATTTACCATTGCAGTATACAGGATTTCAAACCGATATATAGTAACAAGCTCGACTATATAATAACTGTAGCAGCTTATTGTTTTTAGAAAATACTAAAAGCGGGGACCGATCATGATGAAAACCATAGAACAAATCTGGAAGGAAACGTTGGAACTGCTGCAGCGGAAGATGTCCCGCTCCAGTTTTGAAACGTGGATTAAAGGGCTCACCATCCAACGTTTCGATGTCGAAAAGAAAACGGTTACCATTCATGCAGAAAACGAGTTTACACGCCAGTGGCTTGAGACCAGACTAAAGCAAGTACTCGAAGATGCAATCGAGGAGATAACGGGCGATAGGTATGCCGTTTCTTTTTCCGTCAAGGTAAAGACGTATGTGCGCTACAGTATGGAGCAAGTGCCGACCCGTATCGACCCACAGGAAGAACAGGAACGCGAAAACCGCAATTTACTCCTTCAGGTGCTGCAGGAACTACAGATGCTGCACCAGCGGCTCGACCGTATGGAAGGCGGGCTTGACGATATCAAGAAGGAAATAAAAAACGCCGGTAAGCTAAAAAGACCACCATGGCCAATTAGCCACAAGCCCCGCCATGAAAACGAAGAGAAGGGCGACTGAATTTTGTGGTACGAAGAAAAAGAGAGAAAAGACGAGAGAATAATTTCAATGTGGAAAAGGCCGCCTCAAAAGCAAAAACTGTTTGAGACAGCCTCTTTTCTCCATCTTATCGAGTGCTTCATCATTTCATCAAAGCAACCAGAATCGCTTTCTGTGCATGCAGACGGTTCTCTGACTGGTCAAATACAACGGAACGGGGACCGTCGATAACCTCCGCCGATACTTCTTCACCGCGATGCGCCGGCAGGCAGTGCATGAAAATCGCATCCGGCTTCGCCTTCCGCATCAGAGCCTCGTTCACTTCGAATCCGGCAAACTTCTGCAGACGTTCCTGCTGCTCTGCCTCCTGCCCCATGCTCGCCCATACATCTGTATAAACGATATCGGCTCCCGCCACCGCTTCTGCCGGGTCATTCGTCACCAGAACATGTACACCTGTCTCTTCTGCGAACTTGCGCGTCATCTCCGTTACGCCCGCATCCGGCATATACCCCTCCGGAGAGGCAACAGCCACATCCATGCCGACTTTCGCCGCACCAATCATCAGCGAGTGCGTCATATTGTTGCCGTCACCCACGTAGGCAAGCTTCAGCCCTTCCAGTCTGCCTTTGTGCTCGATAATCGTCTGGAAATCCGCCATCACCTGGCAGGGATGCTGCATATCGGTCAATCCGTTGATAATCGGAATCGATGCATAGTCGGCCAGCTCTTTGACCATCTTGTCGGAGAACGTGCGGATCATGATGCCGTCGAGGTAACGGGACAGTACCCGCGCCGTGTCCGGAATCGGCTCACCGCGGCCAATCTGCAGGTCGCGCCCGCTCATGAACATCGCCATGCCGCCCAGCTGGTACATCCCAACTTCAAACGATACGCGCGTACGAGTCGACGCTTTATCGAAAATCATACCCAGCGTTTTACCCGCAAGGTGCGGATGCAAAATACCCTGCTTCTGTTCTTCTTTCAGCTTCGCGGCCAAATCCAGCAAATACAAAATTTCATCTTTTGTATAATCGGAGAGACATAGAAAGTCTCTCCCTTTTAATTGGTCGACTACCATCATTATTTTACTAGCTCCTTTCGTTTTACCCCCTGCAGGTATTCCCCCAGGTCCACCACATCACCCGTCTTGTATCCATGCACCTCAAGGTATGAAGCAAACGTGTCGAGGAATGTAAAGCACGGAATATTGAGCGCAAGCGCCAGCTGGCGGAGTTCAAATCCGAGACGTCCGCGCTTGTTGCCGAGCGTCGGCGTGTTCACGAACGCTTTCACCTGACGTTCGGCGCAGATGGCTTTCACGCGCTCTTGCGTTTCCACAATCTCCTGTACGTCAACGCCGTTCTCTTTCAGCAGGGCCGCCGTTCCCGGCGTAGCGATAATTTGCACGTTCAGGTCTTTCAGCGTTTTGATGTGCGGAATGAAATCTTTTTTATCCTGATCAGACAGCGACAGGATAATCGTATCACCTTCCGTTAACCAGTCGCAGATGCCTTCCTTCCAGGCAATCGCCTTGGCAATAGCTTCTTCAACCGAATAGCTCAGGCCGATGACTTCACCGGTCGATTTCATCTCCGGTCCGAGCGCCGGGTCGACGCCATTCAGCTTAATTGTGGAGAATACCGGGCCTTTCACGGCATAGAACGGAATGCGCGGCAGAATGCCGGTACCGTATCCCATATCTTTCAGCTTCTCGCCCATTTGTGCCCGCGTCGCCAGCGCCACCATCGGTACACCGGTGACCTTGCTGACAATCGGTACGGTACGGGATGCACGCGGATTCACTTCGAGTACATAGATTGTGCCTTCCGTATCAATAACAAGCTGGATGTTAATCAGCCCGCATGCTTTCATTTCTTTCGCAATCAATGCGGCGCTGCGTCCAATCTCTTCACGCTGCGCGTCGGTCAGTTGAGGAGACGGGAAGATTGCCATACTGTCACCCGAATGCACACCGGCGCGTTCAATATGCTGGAAGATGCCCGGGATCAGAACCTCTTCGCCGTCGCAAATGGCGTCCACTTCCACTTCCATACCGGACACATACTTGTCAATCAGCAACGGGAACAGCGCCCCTGATGATGTATACCGGTTCCAGTCGGCAAAATACTGGTCAAGCTCTTCCGCATTGTTAATTACAACCATGCCGCGTCCGCCAATGACGTATGACGGACGAATCAGTACGGGATATCCCAGCTCTTCCGCGACAAGATGCGCGCCCTGCTGGCTATTGACGCCTTCACCCGGAATGTGCGGGATGTTCAGCTTGCGCAGCATCTGATAAAATTGCTCGCGGTCTTCCACCATGTCAATTGCTTCAACAGACGTGCCGTATACATGCACGCCGGCTTTTTGCAGTTTATCCGCCAGATTAATGGCCGTCTGGCCGCCGAACTGCACCATAACGCCATCTACCTGTTCTTTTTCGATGACATTCAACACGTCTTCAAGCGCCAGCGGTTCGAAATACAGCTGATCCGCCGTATTGTAGTCGGTAGAGACGGTCTCCGGATTGTTGTTGATGACAACGGCGGAGATGCCCTGCTTGCGCAACGATTTCGCCGCATGTACCGAGCAATAATCAAACTCGATGCCCTGGCCGATGCGGATCGGACCGGAGCCTAAAACCAATACCTTTTTGCCTTTCTTCTCGACCGGGACTTCGTCGCGTCCCTGCCAGGTCGAGTAATAATAAGGAGTCGCGGCGACAAACTCGGCCGCGCATGTATCCACTAGCTTATAAGCCGGGCTTATGCCCCATTCTTTCAGACCGGCGCGCACTTCCTCGAAACTGACACCACAGAGGCTTGCGATCGTGCTGTCGGCAAAGCCGCGCAGCTTCGCTTCCTTCAACAGTTCCGGCGTCATTTTGTGCCAGCGCACTTCTTTCAATGTATTTTCAAGGTCAACGATACGAGCCAGTGCATTCAGGAAGAAGCGGTCAATCGCTGTCTTCTCATGCAGCTCCTCTACACTCATGCCGCGGCGCAGCGCCTCGGCGATATAGAAGATACGCTGGTCGGTTGCATTGACCAATTCGTTCTCCAATTCTTCTTCACTTGCATCTTTTACATACGCAAGCTCCAGATGCTGTACGCCGACTTCCAATGAACGAATCCCTTTCAGCAGGGCGCCTTCCAGCGTACGGTCAATCGACATTACCTCGCCGGTTGCTTTCATCTGCGTGCCCAGCTTGCGGTCCGCATGCGGGAACTTGTCGAACGGCCAGCGCGGAATTTTCGCTACGACATAGTCGATGGCCGGTTCGAAGCTTGCATAGGTGTAGCCTGTAATCGGGTTTACGACCTCATCCAGATGGTAGCCAAGCGCCAGCTTCGCCGCCGTACGCGCAATCGGATAGCCGGTCGCCTTGGACGCAAGCGCCGAGGAGCGGCTGACACGCGGGTTGACCTCAATGAGATAGTATTGGTCACTGTGCGGGTCAAGCGCATATTGAATATTACATCCCCCCACAACCCCCAGCGCACGGATAACCTTACAGGCGACGGAACGCAGCATTTGATACTGACGGTCCGTGAGCGTCTGCGAAGGTGCTACAACAATTGAATCTCCTGTATGCACGCCGACCGGGTCAAAATTCTCCATGTTGCACACGATGATGCACGTATCGTTGGCATCGCGCATGACTTCATATTCAATCTCTTTCCAGCCTTTGATGCTGCGCTCAATGAGCACCTGATTGATCGGGCTTGCGTTCAAGCCGCGTTTGGCCACAATACGAAGTTCTTCTTCATCGTTTGCAAAACCGCCGCCCGCGCCGCCAAGCGTATAGGCGGGACGCACGATGACCGGATAACCGATGCTGTTTGCAAACGCCACCGCATCCTCTACTGTAGTTACCGTCTCGCTCTCAGGAATCGGCTCGCCGATCTCCTGCATCATGCGCTTGAACTCTTCACGGTCCTCGCCGCGGATAATCGTATCGAGCGGTGTGCCGAGCAGCTTCACATTGTACTTCTCCAGCACGCCCGCCTTCGACAGCTCTACCGCCAGGTTCAGGCCGGTCTGGCCGCCGAGTGTCGGCAGCACGCCGTCCGGACGTTCTTTGGCGATAATCTTCTCCACTGCTTCTACCGTTAGCGGCTCCATGTATATGCGATCCGCCACTTCATCATCTGTCATGATGGTGGCCGGATTGTTGTTCACAAGAACGACTTCCACGCCTTCTTCACGCAACGCCAAACAGGCCTGAGCGCCGGCGTAATCGAATTCGGCCGCCTGCCCGATGATAATCGGACCGGAGCCGAGCACAAGCACTTTGTTGATGTCGGGTAGTTTAGGCATAACTCTTCTCTCCTGTTACCTGGCATTGTTGAATGAATTCTGTAAATAAATAGCCCGTATCCTGCGGACCGGCGTGCGCTTCCGGATGAAACTGCACGGACGAAATCGGCAGCGTTTTATGGCGTACACCTTCGACCGATTTGTCGTTTACATTGATGAATGTTAGCTCCAATGCCGCGTTCGCAAGTGAATCTCCTTTCACCACATAGCCGTGATTTTGCGAGGTTAGATACACTTTGCCGGTGCGCAAATCTTTCACCGGATGGTTGCTGCCGCGGTGCCCGTATGGCAAACGCTCCGTATCGCAGCCGTATACCAGAGAGATTAGCTGATGACCGAGGCAGATGCCCATCGTCGGGTAGCTCTCAATAATCTTTTTCAATTCCCCGAGCTGCGGTGTAATTTCTTTCGGATTTCCGGGACCGTTCGATAGGAACACACCGTCCGGATCAATAGATATTACCTGGTTATATGTGATATTGTACGGAACCACCGTTACGCGGCAGCCACCGTCCAACAGACTTTGCAAAATGGATTTTTTATACCCGTAATCGATCAGTACAATATGCGGACCTTTCGCCTCTTTACCGTACTCCTCGATATTTTTCACCGATACGCCCGGCACAACATTCGTAACCGGCTGCGGAGTAAAAGAAGCGAGCTTCTCTTTGTCTGTCGTCAAAAGTCCGTACACTTCTCCATGTGTCCGGACAATGTGGGTAATCGCGCGCGTATCGATGCCGGACAAGCCGCCGATGCCGTATTTCTCGGCAATCTCGGCCAGCGTATGTCCGGACTCGTAATGGCTCGGCTGGCGGCAGAGATCGCCTACCAGCAGGGCCTTGCAGGCCGGTTTGATACTCTCATAGTCTCGTTCATTGATGCCGTAATTGCCGATCAGCGGGTACGTAAACGTAATAATCTGGCCGGCGTACGAAGGGTCGGACAGAACCTCCTGGTAGCCTGTCATTCCTGTATTAAATACGACCTCTCCCGTGCAGTCGTCCACGCTGCCAAACCAATCTCCTTCAAATATGTCGCCCGTACTTAACACAAGATATCCTTTCATCCATTCCACTCCTTTATGTGTGAAAATCATGAGAAAAGAAAGAGGGGAAGAGGAAAGAAGATTCAAAGAAGAAAAAGGCGAACGCCTTTTTCTTCTTTAGAAATCACCCCCCGTTCTCTTCTCATTCTCTTCTCTCTTTTCCTTCGTACTCCTGATTTCTATACCGTTTGCGCCGTCGCGTTCAGCACCTCTTCGAGTGCTTGCGCCGCGTGATCTATTTCTTCTTTTTCAATCGTAAACGGAGGCAAGAGCCTCAGCATGTTCGGCCCTGCCTGCAGCAGCAGGATGCCTTGCTCGCGCATTTTCGCAACAACCGGAGCCGCTTCGAACGCTAGCTCCACGCCGATCATAAGCCCCTTGCCGCGTACATTGACAACATCCGGGCACGCTTCGGAAAGCCTGTTCAATTTCTCTATGAAATAAGCGCCCATCTCTTCCACCCGGGCGAGATACTCGTTTTCTTCTATTGTTTCAAGCGTGGCTAAGCCGGCCGCACATGCGAGCGGATTGCCGCCGAATGTCGTGCCGTGCGTGCCGGGTCCGAATGCTTCAGCCAGCTTTTCTTTGCCGACAATGGCGCCGATCGGAAAGCCGCTGCCCAGCCCTTTGGCCATTGTAATGATATCCGGCTCGACGTTGTAGTGTTGATAGGCGAACCACTTGCCGGTACGACCGATGCCTGTCTGCACTTCATCTACGATCAGCAGCAGGTCATGCTCCGCGCATAGTGCCTTGATATGCTCAACGAATTCGGGCGAAGCGGGATGCACACCGCCTTCTCCCTGAACCATCTCCAGCATGATGGCGCACGTTTTCTCCGTAATCGCAGCGCTGAGTGCCTCCGCATCATTGTACGGTACGGTGACGAAACCTTCCGGCAACGGGTCAAACCCGTCTTTGACTTTCGCCTGACCGGTTGCGGTCAGCGTCGCCAGCGTCCGTCCATGGAACGATTGCTCGAAGGTAATGACTTCATACCGGTTTTGCTTCTGTACCTTCTGTTGATAGCGGCGGGCCAGTTTAATGGCCGCCTCGTTCGCCTCCGCGCCGCTGTTGCAGAAGAACGCCCGGTTGCCGCAGGTAAGCGACGTTAACTTCGCCGCCAGCTTCTCCTGCACCGGAATCTCGAATAGATTGGAGCAGTGCCACAACGTATCGAGCTGCTCCTGTACTTTCACCTTCACCTGTGGGGGCACATTGCCGAGCGAAGTCACCGCAATACCGGAGACAAGGTCAAGGTAACGGTTGCCGGCTTCGTCCCACAGATAATTGCCTTCCCCTTTGGTAATGCGAATCGGCCAACGCCCGTAGTTCGGAAATAGATAACTCACGATACCTTCACCTTGCCTTCTTTAACGATTTTTGTACCGATCGTCTGACCGGCCGCAACTTTCTTCAGAACGCCCGGCTCGTAGCCGTTGATAATCAACACTTCTTCTACTTCATGTCCGAGCGCATCCAGTGCCGCCCGCACCTTCGGTATCATGCCGCCATAGATAATGCCTTCGGCGATCAATTCATTGATTTGCACCTCATCAAGCTCCGGCAGCACCTTTTTGACACCGTCTATCTCCTGCATAACACCCGGAACATCCGTCACCATGACCAACCGCTTCGTACCTACCGCCCCTGCAACTGCGCCAGCCGCCGTATCGGCGTTGATGTTATAAATCTGGCCGTCTGCGTCGATGCCCAGCGGCGCGATGACCGGAATGAAACCCGATTGACTCAGCGTTGCTATCAGGGCAGGGTCGACCTGCTGTATCTCTCCTACAAACCCGAGGTGCTCAGGTCCCTGTATCACCTGCAATGTCGATCCGTCGATGCCGCTGATACCCGCCGCACGGCCGCCCGCCGTCTGAATCCGGCTGACCACCTGCTTATTGGTCTGTCCGATAAGCACCATCTGTGCCACCTGCAGCGTCGCCGCATCCGTCACCCGGAGTCCGTCCACGAACTTCGGCTCAATTCCCATCTGCTTAAGCGTCGCCGAAATCGCCGGACCGCCGCCGTGTACGATGGTCAGCATAAACCCATCCTGCTGCAGTGCCGTTATATCTTCAAAAAAAGAGGCAGGCAGATTCTCAAGTGTACTGCCGCCGCATTTAATTACCAGCTGATTTTCCATCTTCTCTCCCTTTCTTACTGTCGGCCTCGTTTTACGGATACACAGGGGTAAACGCAAGGCCCGTCGTTTCTGGAAGTCCGAACATTAGGTTCATATTTTGTACCGCCTGACCGGCAGCGCCTTTTACTACGTTATCGATCACGCCAAGCACGATGACCCTTCCTGTACGCTCATCCACATGCCAGGCAATATCACAATAGTTGGAGCCGTACACTTCCTTTGTCTTCGGATACGCGCCCGGACGCAGCCGGACAAACGGTTTGCCTTCGTATGCATCCGCATAAGCTTCAGCCACCTGTTCGGCTGTGACTCCTTCTTTCAATGAAGCGTACGCCGTTGTCAGGATGCCGCGGTTCATCGGCACAAGATGCGGCGTGAACGAGATGACCGCTTCTTTGCCGGTAAGCTGTGTCAGCGTCTGTTCAATTTCCGGTGTATGCTGGTGTTTCCCTACTTTGTAAGCCGAGATGCTTTCGTTCACTTCGCAGAAATGCGTTCCGAGCGATAAGCCCCGTCCCGCACCGGTTACACCCGATTTGGCGTCCACAATGATGGATTTGCCATCGATCAGGTCCGCTTTCAATAGCGGAAGCAGGCTGAGCAGCGTCGCCGTCGGATAGCAGCCCGGATTGGCGAGCAGTTTCGTCTCCCGAATGGCGTCCGCATTCCATTCGGACAGCCCGTAAACCGCCTGGTCAATGTATTCCTGCTCCGCTGTCTCCTTGCCGTACCAGCGCGTATACAACTCCGGTGTTGCCAGGCGGAAGTCGCCAGATACGTCAATCACTTTGAGCTTGCCGTCCATAAGCTGCGGTACGAGCTTGCCGCTTACGCCGGACGGTGTCGCAATGAACACTACGTCCGCTTCGTTCCGGATGCGTCCGCAGTCAATCTCAGCCAGATCGTCTGTAAAAATATGAGTGAGATGCGGATAAACCTCCTGCATGGCTTTTCCGGTCTGTGAGTTGGAATATACAGCCACAATGTTAGCTTCGGGATGGGTCAACAGCAGGCGAATGAGTTCAACTCCGCTGTATCCCGTCGCTCCGATAATTGAAATATTCACGTACGTTTCCCCCAATTGATCCTGTCTGAATAAGTTATGAATTATTATACGATGTAAGGCATAATAATTCAATTAGTTTTTTGAATTTCTATGCATGATTTCTTATAAATAAAACCATCATAACGGATCTGTCGCAAGCCCTGCCATGAAAATGAAGAAAAGAGCGGCTGACTTTTGCGGTACAAAGAAAAAGAGGATGCCTCCTTTATATAAGAAAACATCCTCTTTATTCATTCTAATGATATTATTTCTTTGTAATCAGCCAATCGGCCAATACCTGCGCGTCCGCTTCGCTCACCAGACCGCCCGGCATGCCGTTGCGTCCTTTTACGATAATGGTTTTGATTTCATCAGCGCTCTTGTACTTGCTACCGACCTTCGTCAAGTTCGGTCCTACACCGCCTTCCATGTTTTGACCGTGGCAGGACGTACAGCTAGCCTGGAAGATTTTTTGCGCGTCTTTTCCGCCGCCTCCAGCTTGTCCGCCGCCCTGCTGGCCTCCCTGGCCTTGTTCAGCGCCGCCGCCCTGATTATTATTGGCCGTGCCGCATCCCGCAGCCAGTGCCAGCACAAGCAGCAGGCTGCTCAGCATTACAGTCCACTTTTTCATAAAAAACCCTCCCTTAATCATGCACATCACAAAGCGTGTTACATTACACAGCTTAGTATGAGCAGAGGAGAGAGGTTTTATAATATAACGATCGAAAATCGTGAAGAAAGAAGGAACCAGAGAGAGGAAATAAGAGCCAGAGAAGAAAAAGGCCTTCGCCTTTTTCTACATTGAAATCATCCCCTCGTTCTCTTCTCTCTTTTTCCTCCTACTACAAAAGTCAGCTGTCCTTCCCTCGGTTTTCATGTCGGGGTTGCAGCTGAAAAGGCATGGTCGCTTTGTTTATAATAATTCCTTCGCTTTTGCGGCGATATTCTCTGCGGTCAGGCCATATTTTTTCAGCAGTTCATCCGGTGTACCGGATTCGCCGAACGTATCTTCGACGCCGACGCGGCGTAGTTTGGCCGGATGCTTCTCGCACAACACTTCCGCTACCGCAGCGCCGAGGCCGCCGTAGATGTTGCACTCTTCCGCTGTCACAATGCCTTTTGTTTCCTGAGCCGCTTTGACAATGATGTCTTCATCAATCGGCTTAATTGTCGCCATGTTAATAACGCGCGCTTCAATGCCTTCCTGCGCCAGCAGCTCCGCTGCCTCGACTGCGATATGTACCATGACGCCGGTTGCGATAATGGCGACATCATTCCCTTCGCGAATCTGTACGCCTTTGCCGATTTCAAATTCATAACTGTCGTCGAACAACACCGGGACACTTGGACGGCCCATGCGGATGTACATCGGACCGTATGTGTTGGCCGCAGCGCGAATCGCTTTTTTCGTCTCCGTCGCATCCGCCGGCACGATCACCGTCATATTCGGAATGGCGCGCATCAATGCAATGTCTTCCACTGCCTGGTGAGAAGCTCCGTCTTCGCCCAGCGTGAGGCCCTGGTGCGTCACCGCAATCTTCACGTTCAAGTTCGGATAGCACACAGAGTTACGAATCATGTCTGCCACACGGAGGGAGCCGAACAGCGCGAATGTGCTCGCAAACGGGATTTTGCCGCAAGTCGCAAGGCCTGCCGCCATACCGATCATGTTGGCTTCCGCAATCCCCACATCGAAGAAGCGGTCCGGAAACGCTTTGCCGAAATCGGCCGTTTTCGTTGATTTTGCCAGATCCGCATCCAGTACTACGATGTCCGGATTTTCATGACCGAGCTCGACCAGAACCTGTCCGTAAGCGTCGCGTGTTGCAATTTTCTTTACCGTTGTCTTCTCCATTACTTTTCTCCTCCCTGCGCGCACAACTCTTCCAGTGCCTGCGCCAGCTGTTCCGCATTCGGGGCCGTGCCGTGCCAGCCGCATGCGTTCTCCATGTAAGACACGCCTTTTCCTTTAACCGTGTGCGCCACGATGAAAGTCGGCTTGCCTTTTACTGTCTTCGCTTCGTCGAGCGCGGCGATAATCTCTTCAAGGTTATGTCCGTCAATTTCAATGACATGCCAGTTAAACGCACGGAACTTATCGGCTACCGGTCCAATGTTCATAATATCTTCCACGTTACCGTCAATCTGCAGGTGGTTGTAATCCAGGATTGCCACCAGGTTGTCCAGCTTATAATGGCCTGCTGCCATTACCGCTTCCCATACCATGCCTTCCTGAATTTCTCCGTCGCCAAGCAGGGCATATACGCGGTAGCCGCGCTTATCAAGACGCGCAGCCAGCGCCATACCGTTCGCAGCGGACAATCCCTGTCCGAGCGATCCTGTGCTTTGCTCTACGCCCGGCAGCATCTTTTTGCTCGGATGACCCTGCAGACGGGAATTAATCTTACGGAAAGTAGCCAATTCCTCTTTCGGCAGGTAGCCTTTCTCTGCCAGTGCCGCATACAGCACCGGGCTTGCGTGTCCTTTGCTTAGAATAAAACGGTCACGGTCCGGATCGTCCACCTTTTCCGGTCCTACGTTCATCTCATGAAAATACAACACCGCCACAATATCTGCGGCAGACAGCGAACCGCCCGGATGGCCCGAATTGGCCGCTGATACCATTTTCACAATCTCCTGGCGCATGTTGTTCGCATGCTGCTTCAGCTCTGCGAGTTTCCCCTCTGCAATCGTAGTCATTCCCTCTCCTCCATATAAACTAAGTATTAGTATATTGATATCCTTTCGTAGTAAGAGGAATAGAAAAAAGCAAGAGGATACGAGAAAAGAGTGCCAACAAACGCATGACAAACCCAGGCGCAAGGCGTTATCTTTTCTGTCTCTTGTCTTCTTCTTTCGCTCATTGGCGTCGTTCACAATGACGAACGCGTTCGAGTCAAGCCGCTTGACGATATTTTTTAGACAGGCCAGTATACTCTCTGGTGCATACTCATTCACTTCCATGAAAGAAATAGCTATGTAAAAGAAAAACAAAGGATACGCTGAGGTAGAAAAGAGAAAAGCACAGCTATATCTCTTTGTTTTTCTATAATAGATCGTTCTTAAGATTCTGTAGTGTGCCCAAGCTGCTGGCGAAGATATGCGTCGATGAACGGGGTCAAATCTCCGTCCATAACCGCCTGCACGTTCCCGGTCTCATGGTTTGTGCGGTGGTCTTTTACCATGCTGTACGGATGAAACACGTACGAGCGAATCTGGCTGCCCCAGCCAATCTCTTTCTGCTCGCCGCGCAGCCTGGCCGCTTCCTCTTCCTGCTCCTGAATCTTCCGCTCATACAGCTTAGAACGCAGCATCTTCATCGCTTTCTCCCTGTTTTTAATCTGGGAGCGTTCCGTCTGGCACGTAACCACCACGCCAGTCGGAATGTGCGTAATCCGTACCGCCGAGTCGGTCGTGTTAACATGCTGACCGCCCGCACCGCTGGAACGGTACGTATCAATTTTCAGTTCATCCGGCCGAATCTCGATTTCGATATCATCGTCAATCTCCGGCATCACATCACACGATACGAACGACGTATGGCGACGTCCTGATGCGTCGAACGGAGAGATGCGCACCAGACGGTGGACCCCTTTCTCCGCTTTCAAATAGCCGTACGCATTGTGGCCTTTAATCAGCAAGGTCACGCTTTTCACGCCCGCTTCTTCGCCCGGCAAGTAATCGAGCGTCTCGACCTTAAAGCCCTGCTTCTCGGCCCAGCGGGTATACATGCGCAGCAGCATATCCGCCCAATCTTGCGACTCCGTACCGCCCGCACCCGGATGCAGCTCAAGAATCGCATTCTTCTTATCATACGGCTGGCTCAGAAGCAGTTGCAACTCATATTCATCCAGCCGCTTCTGCAGAGATTCCACCGATTCCACGATATCTGGAATCAAGGATTCCTCATTCTCCTCCGCATACAGATCCATCATGACTTCAATGTCTTCATACGCCGTCTCCATCTCCTGTATGGCAGTGACAGCATCCTTGAGAACATTGACTTCACCGATGATAGCCTGGGCCGCATCGTTATCGTCCCAGAAGTTCGGCATTGCCATCTTCTCTTCTAGCGCGGCAATCTGCTTTTGTTTGCCGGGGAGGTCAAAGAGACCCCCTAATCTCCGCCAATCGCTTACCGATGGCTGTCATTTGCTGTTTCGCTTCCGTCAATGGCATGGTTTATTCCTCCTGGCCGTGACAATTTTTGTATTTCTTCCCGCTGCCGCAATAGCACGGGTCGTTGCGCCCGATCTTCGGCTCCTGGCGGCGCACCGGTTTCTTCCGCGCCGGCTCGCCTGAATCGGACGGCACCATTGCCTGCCCCTTGGCTACTTCCTGGCGCTGCAGGTTGCTTCCAATGTTGGCTTTCATAATATATGTCGCGACCTCTTCTTCGATGCTCGCGATCATCTCGTTAAACATCTGGTAGCCTTCCATCTGGTACTCACGCAGCGGGTCCGTCTGGCCGTATGCCCGCAGGTGGATACCCTGGCGGAACTGATCCATCGCATCGATGTGGTCCATCCATTTGCTGTCGACCGCACGCAACACGACAACTTTCTCGAATTCGCGAAAATCCGCTTCTTCCATAAGCTGTTCGCGTTCGGTATACAGGCGCTCAACAAGCTCGCGGAATACTTCCACGATTTCTTCGCGGTCTTTGCCCCAGATGTCTTTCTTATCCAGCTGTCCTTCATGCAGGAATGTACCGTTGCAGTGGTCAATAAGCGCATCGAGGTCCCATTCTTCCTGCACCACTTCATCCGGGCAGTGCAAATCGATCAGACGCTCGACATGCGACATAATCATGCCGATGATTACATCGCGCAGCGATTCAGCTTCCAGCACTTCGCGGCGCTGTTTGTAGATAACCGTACGCTGCTGGTTCATTACGTCATCATACTGCAAAACGACGCGGCGCATATCAAAGTTCGCGCCCTCTACGCGCTTCTGCGATGACTCGATCGCACGGGATACCATTTTACTTTCAATCGGCATGTCTTCTTCCATGCCGAGGCGATCCATCATGCCCATGATATTCTCCGAACCGAACTTGCGCATCAGTTCATCCTCAAGCGAGATGAAGAACTGGGATGAACCCGGATCCCCCTGACGTCCGGCACGTCCGCGCAGCTGGTTATCGATCCGGCGGCTCTCATGACGCTCGGTACCGATGATGTGCAGACCACCAAGCTCGGCTACGCCTTCGCCCAGTTTAATGTCCGTACCACGACCCGCCATGTTCGTTGCTATGGTTACTGCACCACGCTGACCGGCCTTGGAGACAATCTCCGCCTCACGGGCATGATGCTTCGCATTCAACACCTCATGGCGGATGCCTTTTTTCCGCAGCATGCTGGAGATAAGCTCCGACTTCTCGATCGATGTTGTACCGACAAGCACCGGACGGCCTTGCTTATGGTGCTTCTCTACATCCTCCACGACAGCACGGTATTTGCCGCGTTCGGATTTATAAATCGCATCCGGCTTGTCCTCGCGAATAACCGGTTTGTTCGTCGGAATGACCACGACGTTCAGACCGTAAATCTTCTGGAACTCTTCTTCTTCGGTTTTGGCCGTACCGGTCATACCACCGAGCTTCTCATACATCCGGAAGTAGTTCTGCAGCGTAATGGTCGCCAGCGTCATGCTCTCGTTCTGTACCTGCAGGCCTTCCTTCGCTTCAATTGCCTGATGCAGACCGTCGCTGTAGCGGCGTCCCTGCATGAGACGACCGGTAAATTCATCGACGATGATAACTTCGCCGTTGTCCACCACATAATCAATGTCACGCTTCATCAACGCGCGTGCTTTTAACGCAATATTAATGTGGTGATTCAGCAGAATATGTTCTGTATCATACAGGTTATCGATATTAAACGCGCGTTCGACTTCCGCCACCCCTTTTTCAGTGAGGGCTACGGAATTCGCTTTAATATCGATCGTATAATGCTCTTCTTCCTTCAAGCGGGTCACAAAACGGGCTGCCACATAGTACAGCTCAGTCGACTTCTCCGCTTCACCGGAGATAATCAACGGCGTCCGCGCTTCATCGATCAAAATACTATCCACCTCGTCGACGATACAATAATGCAGCGGACGCTGTACCATTTGCTCTTTATACAGCACCATATTATCGCGCAGGTAGTCGAACCCGAACTCGTTGTTCGTTCCGTACGTAATGTCAGCCGCGTAAGCCGCACGTTTTTCATCCGGCGACATGCCGTTCAGGTTTACCTCGCAGCTTAACCCCAGGAATTTATAAATTTGCCCCATTTCTTCGGCGTCACGCGCCGCCAGATATTCGTTGACCGTGATGACATGCACACCTTTTCCGGCAAGGGCATTTAGGTATACCGGCAGCGTTGCTACGAGCGTTTTCCCTTCCCCGGTTCTCATCTCGGCAATCTTGCCTTCATGCAGCACTATGCCGCCGATGAGCTGCACATCGTAGTGGCGCATGTTGAGCACACGGCGTCCGGCTTCGCGGCACACCGCAAAAGCTTCGTATAAAATATCATCCAGCGTCTCGCCTTTAGCAAGCCGTTCTTTAAATTCATCCGTTTTATTCCGCAGTTGTTCATCACTTAACGCCTGCATGTGCGGTTCCAACGCATTAATCTTCTCGACGCGCTTGTACAGCTTTTTCACGTCGCGCTCGTTAGAATCGCCAATAATCTTCTTAATGATTCCTAGCATCGGGTATCCAATCCCCTTCCAATCTTCGCTCTTCTTGCTAGTCGAGCAGTTGGACTGCTCTAAATTTTAATTTTAACAGTAACATAGGGGGATTGACAAGGAATATAGAATAATAACCGGGGATGAAGAAAGATACAAGCGAAAAAGGCGCCCGAGAGCGCCTTTTTATCTGTATCATATACGTTTTTTTATACGCTTTCCGGCTCGATTAAGCCGTAGCGGCCGTCTTTACGGCGATAGACGACGTTCACTTCTTCTGTCTCCGCGTTGCTGAATACGAAGAAGTTATGGCCTAACATATCCATCTGCAGCACCGCTTCTTCTGCATCCATCGGCTTCAGATTGAAGCGCTTCGTCTTCACGATGCGAAGCTGATCGTTGTCCTCTTCCGCCGACTCGTCTTGAGCGGCAAACACCGGATCGGCATCCAGGAGCACGGCTCCCTGCTGACGATACTTGCGGTTGATTTTTGTCTTATGCTTGCGGATTTGACGTTCTAATTTCTCAACAACCAGATCGATCGCCGCATACATATCGCTGTTGGTATCTTCAGCTCGGAGGATAACTCCCGGCATTGGAATCGTCACTTCCACGGTATGTTCGCCGCGCAGTACACGAAGCGTGACATTGCAGGAAAATGAGGAAGTACTCTCAAAGTAGCGCTCGAGGCGACCGATTTTTTTCTCTACATAGTCTCGGAGTGCAGGAGTTACCTCGATATTTTCACCACGGGTGTTGTATTGCATATGGATACTCCTCCTTTCGTCTATATCTATATATTCCCCTTTCCCGCGCGAAAATCCTTCTCCATCCGACATTTTTTTCCCACCTTTTGTGAACTTTTTGCAACGTTTCCTTTCCTTCCAACAAACATTCGAAATCTATTCTTTATGTAAGTAAGGCTCAACACCAAAATGTGGTTGACCGTTTGAAACGTACGCAACGTGTAGCAAGGAAAAAACAAAGAATCCACGCGAAAATGGACGAATATGGTATAAATAAAGGAAGAACATTTTTCAGAAAAGGGGGAACCAGGGAATGAGGCTTGTACCTACATCATATGAGCTCATCGGGCGTATCCTAAATACAGACATATACAATGAAAAAGGAACGTTACTGCTTGGCGCGGGCAAGATGCTGACCGTAAAAGACATTGATTCATTGCTCATTAACAACATTTTTGAAATCGCCATCAAAGGCCCGACCCGCACGGCAAGACCGATCGAGAATATCGCGCCCGAACTCCTGCACCAGATTGACGAAGCCTGGAGTTATGAACCTGACATGGCTGTTATCTATAAAGAAACACTTTCCAGCATGAAAGACCTGCTTAATGATGCACAATATGGCAATCCTATTAATGTCCAGGAAATCGTCAATCAGTTCTCCACACTCATCAAGCATGCTCTGGAGCATCGATATGTATTCCATCCCCTCCACACTTTAAAAGGCAAAGACGAATACACGTACCGTCACAGCATCAACGTCGGGCTTCTATCCGCACTCATCGCCCGTCTGCTCGGCCTGCCGGATGAGGTATGCCTGGAAGTGGGCGAAGCCGGTTTGTTCCATGATATCGGAAAATTGGAAATGCCCGATGAAATTTTAAACAAACCCTCGGAATTGAATGATAAGGAAAGGGAAGTTATGCGTCAGCATCCGCAGTATGGCTACGCAATGTTGCGCAAGATTCCCAATATCCCCAGGTCCTTTGCCGATGTGGCGCTGCTCCACCACGAGCGTCTGGACGGCTCCGGCTATCCGTTTGGACTCAAACATGAAAACATTCCGCTTTCCGTTCAAATTGTTTCTGTGGCAGACAAATTCGATGCGCTTGCGTCCGATCGCGTATACAGGGCTAAACTTTCGCCTTTTGAAGCGGCGGCCGCTCTCTGGGATGCCCAGTTCGCCGGACTGATGAATCCGGCGATCGTGACGCCTTTCGTCATGTACATTCTTGAGTCGTATATCGGGTCCCGCGTGAGGCTTTCGAACGGGCAGGAAGGCGTGATTGTCCGGTATAATCAGCAAGAGCCGCTGCGTCCGTTGGTTCGCACGGATGATGATACGTTCGTGAAGCTGGATTCGGAGCGGGACGTGCAGGTTGCAGAAATATTATAGATTAAGCAAACTTTGCTTAGATTGCTTCGCTTGCGCTGGCATATCCTAAGGGCAGCTTTAATGCGCTTTTCTCTTGTTCTCCCCGCTCCGTTTGGGATAAGAACGTATCCCGAATCGTTCTTAATTCCAGGAACGGTTAAGCAGCGAAAAAGAAGGAAGTCCTGTGAGAGAAATCTCTCACAGGACTTCTGAACATCCGCTCGGGGTCTGACCCCCTTCCGATTAATGGGTGCTTCTCTTTCTTTGCACTTCTTTCTTTAATTTTTTAACATCTTCCAAGGATAAGCCGGAAATTTTCGAGATGAGTTGAATATCAGCATCTACTTCTTCCTCTAGCCACTTCTTTACTAGCTCAATTTTCCCTTCTATCTTCCCTTTGGAGTAATACATGTCCGCCAGATTGCTTCGATCCCATGTCAGCCCCATATTTTCACCTTCCCTCCATACCATTTCATTAAGTTCAGCCTCAAAGTTCTTTTCCTTTTCAACAGGAAGCTTTAATAGCCCATCGATAAATACAAATAACTTTTCAATTTTCTCTCGCCGCCACTCTTTTTGCAGCAGCAGGCGAATCAGGTTTATTTTAAATTGATAACGGGCATTGATATCTTTTTTGCTTTTCACTACGTATAATCCGGCAAGAACAGCCATACTGAATGGATTTTCTGAACGTGTCAGCTCCTCTTCATTTTGCTCCACTATCTTGTAAGAGCGGTACGTATAGGTTAATGTTGTATCAAAAAATTCATATTTATACGTATCCGGTTTATAAGACGGACTTTCATCAGAAAAAAGCGCCAGGGCAAATATTTTCCTGTCATATTTATCATACACGCGGTAAAAGTAGCGGAACATTCGCTCAGCAAAATCAAGGTCTCGACTTCCCTGTACTTCAATATGTGTTAGTATCCACTTCTCTTCCCCGCTCTTCAAATACAGTTTTGCCAGCTTATCTGTGTACTTCTTTTCCGCCTCTGAGTCAGGGAACAGCGTTCGCAGTTCTTGCTCCAGAAATTCATACCCCTTGTTGAAATCAACGGCTTCATATAAATCGGGCGCAAAGAAATGCAGGAACTCCTCAAAGAATTCTTCAATCACTTCTTTCCAGAGTGCATCATAATCTGGAAACATTAGTCCCTGTTGGTTTGTCCCTTCACTCAAAGTATGTCTCTCCCTTTTACAAGCCGTTCTGTTTTCTTTTTATTATATCATACACCATGGAATGCAAAGGTTAAAAACGCATACACAAAAAACGAGCAGTCAAGAGTTGAATAGCAAAAGAAAAAGAAAAAAGCCCATTAGGATTTTTCCCAAAGGACTTCTAAGCAACCGCTCGGGGTCTGACCCCCTACCCGAGACTGACGGAGTCAGACGAGGCGATCATTAACGTACCGGGGGTCAGTTCCCTAGTTCCTTTTCAGTTGTTCGATTTCAGCTACTGATAATCCTGTTGCCTGCGCAACTGCCTCTTCATCCATACCCATTGCCAACAGATTTCGAGCAATAGCTCTTTTTTCTTCCATTCTGCCTTCCTCATACTTCTGCTGCTGCCTGCGCTCATTCTCTGCTATCGCAGACAGGCGATCCATCATCGCCTTATGACGCATCTCGTATTCCCGGATTGCTGCCGGGTCACGGCTCAGGTCTTCCCACTTCTCCATCGCTTCCTGTAATGCCGGATTGTCCATCGCTCGTACCTCCAGTTCTTTACGTATTCCTTCATCATCCCCGGCTTCCAAAAGCAACAGCCATTCCACCAGCTCATCATCGCCGAATCCAATCCGTTTCTCCCGCCACAGCTTCACCAGCTTCGGCATCTCAACCAGATGGATTTCCAGCGTGTCATCCCACAGAAATCCCTCTTCCCGCTCTTTCAAGTCAAACATCAGGTGGTAGCGCTCCTGCGGTTCTTTAAACAGCGGAAAGCCGATGATATTAATCGAAATCGTTCGGGGAAGTTCACTGTAATTGTGATTCTTCTGGAACCCTTCCATATAGGTTCGACTCCAGTAATATAATGTCCGTTTTGTCAGATTGTGCTCATTCGCAAGCTGAATCTCCACGTTGACCTTGCTTCCATCATCCAGTATCGCATGAATGTCTAAAATCGCATTCTTGTCCTCGCTGTATTCTCGTCCCATCTCTTTATCCAGAATCGTGACACCCGCAATCCGCTTGTCCGGTGCGGGCTTGAGCATCGCATTCAGGAAGGCAATCAAAATACGCTCGTTCCCCCGCGAACCGAACAGCTTCTTGAACGCGAAGTCTACGTACAGCTTCATCCATCTTGTTTCCACCCGACCACACGCCTTTTCCTTTATTATAACATGACCGGTCGCAGCAGAAAAAACACCAGAAAACCACCATAGCGGCTCAGCCGCAACCCCACCATGAAAATCGTGGGAAGGGCGGCTGACTTTTGCGGTACGAAGGAAAAGAGGAGAAAGAATGAGAAGGAGATTTTAATGTAGAAAAAGGC
>NZ_BJXX01000164.1 GCF_007991215.1 Aneurinibacillus danicus | reverse complement strand
ATTTAATCTAAAAATCTTGTTCCTAGGGGTACAACTGTTACCATATCCCTTGGAGTATAGTTTATAGTGATACCTGCTGGCCAAGAAGCGGTTATAGATGGTGAAACAACGGTATTTTGATAGGTATGTGCTAAATGTGCCTCAGCAAAACCTTCTTTGTTAGTTTTTGTTTTTTTGTTAATTATCACATTGATGGAAGCTTGCGTAGGAACCCAGGAACTTTGATACGTATCATTATAGAATAGTGAGATTTTACCTGCACTATAAATTTCTCTGTTGGAACTAATGTTCTGAGTATAATAGCGATCAGGATTAGAACTGTAATCTGTATAAGTAACACTACCACTATATGATTCTGTGTACATTGGCTCGCTTGTAGACCAAGCCATAGTGAGAAAATCTTTATAGCTATCCGACCTATTAGGGATAAGAGTTAAACCGTTCCAATTAGCATACAATTGTGCCCTTGATGCATAGGAACTTGTTCCTGTTAATTGGTAAGTATATAAAGATCCTGTAATACCGCTAATAGTCTCTGTATCTTGTCCATATACCGTAGAAGCTGCAGTAGTTACCATCGTGTTAGAGGTATCACTTTTATTAGCTTGTTCTCTTAAAAGCTTTTTAACTTTTTCTTCATCATTTTTAGATAGTTCTTTTAAAGAATTAATACCCCTATTCTTTTTTATCTTCTCTGCTTCTCCTGTTGTCAGTAAGCTGGTTTTATTGCCTTCATGTTTTACGAACATTGTTGTTTCTGTATAACTTTCAAGGACAGCTCCTTCTTCTAATTCAATTCCCTGCGGTTTGCTTATGCTTTCTAAAAGTTGTTTGTTATTTTTTGCTGTATAAACCTTTTTTTCCACATAGATGTCATTACTTGTCTTTGCAACTGATTCTACTGTTGATTTCTTATTATTCGATGCGTTGGTTACTGATTCATTTTCTGCCAGTGAAACAGATGGTAAGAGTAATACAGCAGCTGAAAGGCTAACGGCTAAAAATTTTTTCATAAATATCTCTCCTAATTTACATTAATTAAGTGTTCTAACACTCAATTAATGTAAATTAAATACAATATATAGAAATTCCTTCTTTAATTGTTAAATTTAACATTTTAGACAAAAATAAAAAATTCAATTTTTGAATTAATTATTCGTTTATTTTTATTGTATATGAGGGAGTTCTAGTTGATATAAATTTATCTCCGCTACTTATCTTACTAATCAATTTTTTTTCATTATTTATCCATATTCTTTCCGTGAAGAATTCTTCTTTTTTGTTGCCTAAGTAATCCTTAGGATAAGTAACTTTGATTGTTGTTTCATATAAAGCATATGGCTTTTCATACGATATGTATTTAGGCTCGTCTACCCGTTTGATACTGTATCCATTTTTAATTACATATTTACCAACTGTTGATATACTGATTTCAGTCCCCATATCTTTGAATTCCAAAACCATTAAAGTTCTTTCAAAATCTAAAGGATGGTGAATGTTATCATAGTAACGTTTAATTTGGGATATTATTTCCTTTTTTTCGTCTTCTCTTAGAGGAGAAGAGCTACAAGCAGATAAGATAATTGAAATTAGTAGTCCTAAAAGTGTAAGAAGAACTTTGTTTTTCATTTTTAAGTTCACCTCTATAAACAAATTATTTCACTCCTTTTTACTAATTACTTGTAATTTAATGTTATTACATATGTATCATGGTATGTAAATAAAAATTGATGGTTTCTTTCACTACAATCCTGATCTTTGTATAGAGGAGTATTATACAGATATCACCGGTTACACCGATTAGATTTTCGGCTTAAGTCACTTACTTGGGCTTCGATTTGCACCGAGGCTACGTGACTGAGGAGATACTAAGCTATAGGTTATGGATTACTTAACGTACAAAATTCGTGTTTTATTAGCGAGACACAGTATACCCTCCCCGTTTTTCGCGCAGAATGAATAGTAAACAAGAGAAACGGGAGAGGGATAGAAAATGAAAACGAAGGAAACGGGGAAGTATACCCTGCTGCTTGCGGCGTTTGCACTCATTATGATGCTGGGCTATCCGGTGCTGGCCGGTACGGCTTCATCCTCCGCTTTACGGGAACAGACGGTGGAGCGTGCATTTGCTGATGCGTCCGTTCTGCTTGGTGCCGTCAAAGCGACAGGTGCTCGTGTAGAAGAAATTCAGGTGCGAATGAAGTGGGATGGCTTTCGTTTTCAAACCGCGCAGGAAGCAGAGATTTTTTTGCAAGCCATTGCCAAAACCGCAAATATTGACACCTGGAGGAAAGAGGAACAGGATGGCATTCGCATATATCGCGGCGAGAGCACAAACGGTGCAGGAATGGAACAGAAAATCTACGTAACCCTTCATTCTCCGAGGGAAAAAAATGAAATTACCGGCGGTTTAGGATTTACGTTCCGGGGTAAAGAAAACCAGGTACCGTTAATCAAAAACATAACCGCAGACTATGTACGGAATGTCATAAATAGTTCCGAACTACCGCAATTTATCTCTTGTATCAGAGGAAAATTTAGTGGTAAACTGGAAAATGACTTGCAAAAGAAGAAAGCCAGCCAGTTGCTGGCTTCTCTGGAAGGAACAATGGTCGAAAGTCTGGAAGAAGAAACGGTCCTTAGCTACTCAGCTTATTCGCCCCAAGTTAATACAATGATTGAGACGAACCATCGATCCATGAACTTGCAAGTTGCAATGCATTATGACACATATATGCAAGGAACGATGATAACAGCAGGAATACCAATAATTACAGCGGAATATTAGCAGGACGCGGGGGGAAATGTAACGTGGACAAGATCATTATCCGAGGTGGACGACGTCTATCCGGAAAAGTACGGGTACATGGCGCCAAGAACGCCGTATTGCCCATCATTGCAGCATCGATTTTGGCAGAAGAAGGTACGAGTGTAATCCATGAGGTACCTGGATTAGATGATGTGTATACAATCAGCGAAGTCATTCGTGCACTAAATGTGAACATACAATACGATAGTAAAGCTGAGACGCTGACGGTGGATGCTACGAACCTGTCAGAGGTGGAAGCGCCTTATGAGTGGGTTCGCAAAATGCGTGCCTCTTTCCTTGTAATGGGCTCTCTTCTGGCACGTAAAGGCCAGGCGAAGATGCCGCTGCCGGGCGGATGCGCCATTGGTTCGCGGGGCATTGATCAGCACCTGAAAGGCTTTGAAGCGATGGGAGCAAAGGTGGAGATTGGCCAGGGCTATATTTATGCCAGCGTGGAGGGTCGGCTGAAGGGAACGAAGATTTATCTCGACATCCCGAGCGTAGGCGCGACCGAAAATATCATGATGGCGGCAGCGTTAGCCGAAGGCACGACCATCATTGAGAACGTGGCACAGGAGCCGGAGATTGTCGATCTGGCGAATTATTTAAATGCAATGGGCGCGCGCGTGCGCGGAGCGGGAACGGATACCATTCGCATTGATGGTGTAGAGCGTCTGACTGGTGCCGTACATAGCGTCATTCCTGACCGGATTGAAGCAGGAACTTTCATGGTGGCTGCGGCGATTACGCGCGGTGACGTGTTTATCGAGAATGCGATTACCGACCACTTAAAGCCTGTCGTAGCGAAATTGCGCGAGATGGGCGTAGTTATCGAAGAGACGGAGAACGGTGTTCACGTATATTGCGGGTCTGAACTGAAGTGTGTGGATGTAAAAACACTTCCGCACCCGGGATTCCCGACGGATATGCAGGCACAGTTTATGGCGGTTATGCTGTCCGCAAAAGGCAGCAGCATGATTACAGAGACGGTCTTTGAAAACCGCTTTATGCATGTGGATGAATTCAAGCGCATGGGTGCCGCCATCAAAATCGAAGGGCGTACCGCTGTCGTAAACGGCGAAGCCCGCCTGACCGGCGCGAAAGTGAAAGCGACTGACCTGCGTGCAGGGGCAGCGCTGATTCTGGCCGGTTTGATTGCAGAGGGCGAAACTGAAGTGACCGAGCTGCATCATGTGGACCGTGGCTATGTGGATATTGTCGGCAAACTGCGCGGGTTGGGCGCAGATATTGAACGCCACAATACGCCGGTTGTGAAGCTTGTTAAGGAAGAGAAAAATGACGATATGGCTGTAGCGGCTTCTTCATCAAAAGCCTCTCTTGCCTAACGATTATTTTTCAGATTTATATTAGCCTGTTTACCGAAAGACCCTCCGGGGAGCGCTGGCTCTCAGGAGGGCCTTTTTCTTCTCCGGATCTCATTTCCCCTATCCCCTCCTTCTTTTCTCATGATTTTCGTAAGCATACTCTCCTTTCTGCATGCATAGATTTCTAGAGATAAGTTGTCCGCCAGGCAGCCGGAAGGAGTGAGCCATGAAACCATTACTCTATATTGTCGCCGCTATGATTGCCATTCTGCTCGTTGTACCGTCAACGCTTGTGCTTATCTACCCGGACCCCGCTGAACCGCCGGCGCAGCATACCCGGGAAAGCCGGAGTTCGCCTGCCGCCAACGAAGCAGTAAAATATATCGACTTTTCCGTCCGTGTCTTTCGGGTGGAGAACGGTAAGATTGATACCGTGCCACTCGAAGATTATGTGACAGGAGTTGTATCCGGAGAGATGCCTGCCGAATTTGAGATGGAGGCATTGAAGGCCCAGGCGCTTGCGGCGCGAACGTATATTGCGCTTCGCCTCGCCAAAAAAGATTTCAGTGACGTACCGAAGGGTGCACATGTAACCGATACGGTAAAGCATCAGGTATATATGGATGAAAAGCAGAAACGGGAGCGATGGGGAAGCTCCTATACATGGAAGGAAGCGAGAATCCGCCAGGCGGTGGAAGAAACGGCGGGACAAGTTCTGACCTATCAGAATGAACCGATTAACGCGACGTTCTTCTCTACCAGCAATGGCTATACCGAAAACTCAGAAGAATACTGGGGAAATACCATTCCGTATCTTCGCAGTGTAAAGGTGCCGTGGGATACCGCATCGCCGCGCTATCAGGAGACTGTTACGATGACGGTCGACCAGTTGGAGAAAAAGCTGAAAACAAAAATCGCCCAGCCTGCCGCCGCAGGGAGCGGAACATGGCAAAAAGTCATCTCACGCACGGTGGGACAACGGGTAAAAGAAATCAGAATTGGGGACAAGACATTTACCGGACGCAAAGTAAGAGAGCTTCTCGGGCTTAATTCCTCGCATTTTTCCCTGTCGATTGAAAAAAATCAAGTTATCATCCGCACACTGGGGTACGGTCACGGCGTCGGAATGAGCCAGTGGGGCGCCAATGGCATGGCGAAAGAAGGAAAGACAGCGGAAGAGATTGTCGCCTATTTCTATAAAGGCGTAAAAATCGAAAGCGGGGAGAAATGGCTGAAGTGAAAAAGTTTCTTTCTTTATACAAAAAATTTCGACACCATGTTTATTCGCCTCATATCCTGTCAACACTGATCTCTGAGGTGATAAAACAATGGATGAACAAAAAAAATCTACGAAATCTTCCTCACCAATCCAAAAAGTCGAGATTGGCGGATGGAAACGTTTATTCGGAAAAAAATGGATTTTTCCCGCAATGTACTTAGGGGCAGCCGCTATCATTCTCGCGGGCGTAATGTGGTATCAGAACAGCAAAGAATTCCCGGCCAATCCTGCACCGCAGAAAGCCGCGTCACAGGAACAATCGGCACCGATGCAAGTCACCGAGGGAACGAATGAGCAACCTGCTGTTCCGGTCAATGCCCCTGACAGCACGCTTGTCTGGCCGGCCAAATTGGAAGCTACCGAAAAAGTGATGGGTTTCTTCGATGATACATCCGACAAGAAAGCTCAGGAAGCGGCCCTTGTGCAGTATGACAATTCATACTGGCCGAACACTGGTATTGCTATTGCCGCCAAGGACAAAAAATCATTTGAAGTCACAGCCGCTGCAGCAGGCAAAGTCGTAAAATCCGAACGCGACCCGATGCTTGGCTACCAGATTGAAATTGAACATAAGGATGGTCTTTCTACCGTATACGCCAGCCTTGAAGACACGAAAGTAGACGTCGGTGATACGGTAGACCGCGGCGCTGTCCTCGGCATGGCCGGACGCAACGTATTTGAGAAAGATCTCGGCATCCACCTCCACTTCGAAGTACACAAAAACGGAGAAGCGGTGGCACCGGAACAATATCTGCCGAAAACGGACGATACGACTCAGGCAAAATAAAACGAAAATACGAGAAAACAAAGAAAAAAGGCTGATTAGTACATGCTATCAGCCTTTTTTCGCATATATAGACCCTTGCCCCAATATAATGTATCAGACCACTGACCAATTAGCTTAGGAGGCGAGAGGCGTGCACGATTACATCAAGGAGCGGACGATGAAAATCGGCCACTACATTGTGGAAACCCGGAATACCGTTCGCAAGATTGCCAAAGAGTTTGGCGTGTCGAAGAGTACGGTGCACAAAGACTTGACGGAACGGTTACCCGAGATTAGTCCTGAACTAGCAAACGAAGTCAAAGAAATTCTTGAATATCACAAATCTGTCCGTCATCTGCGGGGAGGGGAAGCGACGAAGATTAAGTACAAACGCAGAAGCAAATCATATCGAAAGGAGGAAGCGGAAGAGCTTGCCTAGGTAAAAATTCTCCTTGTGACAGGACAATATGCGTAGTACAATATTCTGATGATATAACAGTTACAGGGAGGCTCTCACATGTTGGGCAAAGATATGGGAATTGATTTGGGTACGGCCAACGTCGTCATCTATGTGAAAGGGCGCGGCGTTGTGCTTGATGAACCATCGGTCGTAGCGATTGATAGCATGACGAAGCGTGTATTGGCTGTCGGTGAGGAAGCGCGGCGCATGGTAGGACGGACACCTGGGAATATCGTCGCCCTTCGTCCGCTGAGGGATGGGGTGATCGCGGATTTTGAGATTACGGAAGCCATGCTGAATTATTTTGTGAAAAAGATAGGCGTAAAAGGATTCATGGCGCGGCCGCGCATCTTGATTTGTACTCCAACCAATATTACATCCGTTGAACAGAAAGCGATTCGGGAAGCGGCACAGCGATGCGGAGCGCGAGAAGTGTTCCTCGAAGAAGAACCGAAAGTGGCCGCTGTAGGCGCCGGAATGGATATTTTCCAGCCGTACGGCAATATGGTGGTCGATATGGGCGGTGGAACAACCGATGTAGCCGTGCTTTCCATGGGAGACATCGTCACCGCCTCTTCTATTAAGATGGCCGGGGACAAGTGTGACCTCGCGATTATAAAATATATTAAAGACAAGTACAAGCTTCTCATCGGCGAACGCACCGCTGAAGACATCAAGATTCAAATTGGTACCGTTTTTCCCGGATCGCGCAAGGAT
The DNA here is from genome assembly GCF_007991215.1 of Aneurinibacillus danicus. Taxonomy (GTDB): domain Bacteria; phylum Bacillota; class Bacilli; order Aneurinibacillales; family Aneurinibacillaceae; genus Aneurinibacillus; species Aneurinibacillus danicus. The sequence goes on along the minus strand of NZ_BJXX01000164.1, from coordinate 25,413 downwards.
GAAATCGATATTCGCGGCCGCGACATGGTTACGGGCCTGCCGCAGACGATTACCGTTACGTCCGAAGAAGTATGTGAAGCGCTGCAGGAAGTCGCTCAGGCCATCGTTCTCGCTTCGAAAAACGTGCTTGAACGTACCCCGCCGGAATTATCCGCCGATATCATCGACCATGGCATCATGCTGACGGGCGGTGGCGCACAGCTGCACGGATTGGATCGCCTCCTGATGGAAGAGCTGAAAGTCCCTGTGATGATTGCAGAAAATCCGATGGCCTGTGTAGCGGTAGGAACCGGCATCATGCTGGAGAATTTGGACAAGTCCCCCCAGCACGCGCAGCGCAGGCTTAAGAAAAAGATATTTTCATAGGTATCCGTACTCATACTTTTTTTGGTATGATGTTGCTATAATATAAATCATTATCCGTCGTTTTTTCGTGGTTTGAGGTAAGAAAACTCTCATGGCTTTTCAGCCGCAACCCCGATAGGAAAATCGAGGGAAGGGCGGCTGGCTTTTGCGGTACGAAGGAAAAGAGAGAAGAGAACGAGGGGATGATTTCAATGTGGAAAAAGGCAAAGACTTTTTTCTTCCCTTTTCTTCTTTCCTCTTAATTCTCATAGAAAAGTAAGGTGAAGAGTATGCTGCGTGGAATAGACGCCGCCGCTTCCGGCATGATTGCCAATCAGGCGCGGCAAGATGCATTAACGAACAACCTGGCGAACGTCAATACGCCGGGATACAAAGCGGATAACTCCACATTTCGCACATTCCCCGAACTGCTTTTGGAGCGCATTCGTGATACGAATGGGGGAGTAGCGGGGCTGCCCGCATTCCCGGGACCGAACCAGCTGATCGGCCGTCTCTCGCACGGGGTATACAACCAGGAACTCGTTCCGAATTTCGCACAGGGAGATCTGTTTGAGACGGGAAAAGTGCTGGATGTTGCGATCGTCGATCAAGGTTTGCCGACTGTAGATATCGGCGGCAGACAGGTGCAGCCGCGCATGTTTCTCGCTGTTCAGAAGCCGGGTGAGAACGGAGAGCCTGAGACATACTACACACGCAGCGGAAACTTATCCATGAACGAGGCCGGACAATTGACTACGATTGAAGGCTACCAGGTACTCGATGCCAATAATCAACCGATCGATTTGCGTGCGTTGCTGGGCAGTGCACCATTAAATAAACAGAATCTGCAGATCACACCTTCCGGACAGCTAATCGCGCCGGGTAACCCGAACGCGGTCCCTGTACAGTTGGGATTATATCGAATTGATGACGCTGCCGGCAGCCTGGAGAAAGAAGCGGATACCACGTTCCGCTATACGGGCCAGGGAGCACCGGTGTTGTATAATCCGGCCAATGATCCGGCCGTTTCGCTGAAGCAGGGATACATTGAGCGTTCGAACGTAGACGCGGGCAGGACGATGATTGACTTGATGACTGTGCTGCGCAGCTACGAATCGAACCAGCGGGTGCTGCAGGCGTACGATATGACGCTGCAGAAGTTGAACGAAGTCGGGAAAATTTAACGAGAAGGTGTAGGTTATGAATCACTCAATGATTAATGCCGCTTCCGGCATGCGGGCGATGCAGCTGCGTGTGGATACGATTGCGAACAACATAGCCAACTCTGATACGGTCGGATACAAGAGTCAGGACACCGCGTTCGCTTCCTTCCTTATCCGGCATTTAAATAATCAGCCATATGCCTACCATGAACCGAGCCGGCTTACACCGCCGGGGACTCGTCCGGGCTTTGGCGCAAAAGAGGCGGTAATCCAGACAAGTTTCGACCAGGGCGCAATAAAAACGACCGACATACCCACAGACTTATACCTGGAAGGGGAAGATGCGTTCTTCCGTGTACAGCGGCGGCAGGCGAACGGAGATCAGGCGACGCTGTTTACGAGAAACGGCAATCTCAAATGGATGCCTATAAATGGCGGAATGCAGCTGGTAACGGCGGCAGGCGATTATGTCATGGATAATGGCGCAACTCCGCAGCCGGTTACGATTCCGCAAGGAGCCACCCATTTTACCGTCAAGGCGGACGGACAGATTACGTACCGCTTAAACGGCGAGGAACAGATAGGGCCTCGCATCGGCGTATATAGCGTGCAAAACCCGAATATATTACACCCGGTCGGGGAAAATTATTACCAATTGCCGCAAGGGGCTCAGTTGAACGAATTTGCCCGATTAAGCAACGCGAACGGTGCAGCAATGACACAGGGTATCGCTGTACGCCAGGGTGGACTTGAGATGTCCAACGTCGACCTGCGCAAAGAGATGACCTCTCTTATAGAAGCGCAGCGGGCGCTCCAGTTCAATGCGCGGGCGCTGTCCTATAATGACCAGATGATGGACATTACCAATCGAATTTTTAGAGGTTGATAGAATGCCGGAACAACGTAAAACATTATATCCGGATGCCGCCGCACAAAGGGCGCCGGAGAAAAAGAAGTCTTCCGTAAAAAAGAGAGCGAAGAGCCGGGCAGGTATGCCGCTACTTTTGAGGATCATGCTTGTACCGTTTCTTCTTTTTATTGCCCTGCTGGCCGGACTTATTACAGGTTACAGTATTATTGGAAATGGTTCCGCTCTCGACGTGTTTGATTTAGAGACATGGAAGCATATGTATGACCTTGTGTTCGGGTAAAGGAACACTTTTCTTTTTCTGTGAAAATCGTGGGGAAAGAAGGAGAAAAGGGAGGAAAGAAGAGCCAGAGTAGAAAAAGGCGTTCGCCTTTTTCCCCATTGAAATCATTGTCTCGTTCTTTTCTCTCCTTTCCTTCGTACCACAAAAGTCGGCTGCCCTTCCCTCGATTTTCCTATCGGGGTTACGGCTGAAAATCCATAGTGGTTTTTTGCTGAAGATGAGATTATAAGAAGTTTTGTCGGCAATATCCTGAATATTGTTATATTATAAATAAAAAAAGTGGAGACAGAAGGGTTGGATGAAAGTGGAGAGAGATAAACAGCGGGAGCTGCTGCATATCCTGGAGGAGAACAGCCGCCGTTCCGCAGAAACGATTGCTACAATGCTTGATACGACCGTGGAGGATGTCAGGGAGACCATCACGAAGCTGGAGAAAGAGAAGGTTATCATTAAATATCCGGCTATCGTCAACTGGGAGAAAGTTGATGCGGATGATCTCGTAACAGCGATGATCGATGTGAAAGTAACGCCGAAGCGCGAAGTCGGATTCGACGACATAGCGGAGCGAATCTATCGCTTTCCGGAAGTGCAGTCTGTTTATTTGATGTCGGGCGCGTATGATTTATCTGTCGTTATCGAAGGAAAAACGATGCGCCAGGTTGCGCAGTTCGTGTCTGAGAAGCTGTCTGCGCTCGACTCGGTTATCTCGACGACGACGCATTTTATTCTGAAGAAGTACAAGCATGATGGCGTGATTCTGGAGCAGCCCGAAGACGATAAAAGGATGGTTGTTACGCCATGAGTATGTCCCGGGTTGCCAATCGCCGTCTGTCCCGTACGATTCAGTCCATTCCGCCGTCCGGCATCCGGCGTTTCTTCGAGCTGGCGTCTTCAATGGAAGGCGTGATTTCCCTCGGTGTAGGGGAGCCGGATTTCGTTACGCCGTGGAATACGCGCGAAGCAGCGATTGCATCACTGGAGCGGGGGTATACCGCCTATACGTCCAATAGCGGTCTTTATGAATTGCGCGAAGAGATTTGCCGCTATCTCGCTTCTTCGTTCCAGGTAAACTATAATCCGGATAAAGAGATAGTGGTTACGGTAGGAGCCAGTGAAGGCATCGACCTTGCGCTGCGGGCCATTCTCGATCCGGGCGACGAAGTACTGGTCGTCGAGCCCTGTTATGTGTCCTATGATCCGGTAGTTCGCCTGGCGGGCGGCGTTCCAGTTGCAGTACAGACATCCATTGATCAGCAATTCAAGCTGACGCCGCAGCAGATTGAATCAAAGATTACCGACCGGACGAAGGCCATTATTTTCTGTTTTCCGAACAATCCGACCGGCTCGATTATGACGAAGGAAGAGCTATCTGCGCTCGCAGATGTGATTACCCGTCATGACTTACTCGTAATCTCTGATGAAATCTATGCGGAGCTGACGTACGATACAAATCATACGAGCTTCGCTTCGTTGCCCGGCATGAAAGACAGGACGATTCTCTTGTCCGGTTTCTCCAAGGCATTCGCTATGACCGGCTGGCGTATCGGTTATGCGGCCGGTCCGGAGGATTTAATTCAAGCGATGGTAAAAGTTCATCAGTATACGATGCTATGCGCACCGATTATGGGGCAAGTTGCGGCGCTTGAATCGCTTCGTCACGGCATGGAAGCCAAAGACCGCATGGTAGAGAGCTACCGTCAACGCCGCAATTATGTGGTGAAATCGTTTGAACAAATCGGCTTGTCCTGCCATAAACCTGAAGGCGCATTCTATGCATTTCCGTCTATTGCTTCGACAAGTATGTCGGCGGAAGAATTCGCCGAGAAACTTATTCTTGAACAGAAGGTAGCCGTCGTTCCCGGTCATGTATTCGGTGAAGGCGGAGCACAGCATATTCGCTGCTCGTATGCTACCTCGCTGGAAAATCTGGAGATGGCCATTGACCGGATAGACGCCTTTCTGCAACAGCATAAATAGGAAGAGAGACGGTTTTTGTCTCTCTTTTTTTTGTGTGGAAATAAGGAAAAAAGAAAGAGAGAAAGAGGAAAAAAGATCTGAGGGAGAAAAAAGACTTCGCCTTTTTCTGCATTAGAATTCCTTCCTCATCCTTTCCTCTCTTCTCCTTCGTGCCGCAAAAGCTGGTTGTCCTTCTCATGTTTTTCATATCGAGATTGCAGTTGAAAAGCCACGGTGCTTTTTTTTGCGATTTTTGCCCCTGAATATTTTAGTTAGAAATTCATAAGAAAATTATTGTCAAGGAAAAAAGTCGGAATTATTATTTTGTATTTTCTGTCACTTGTATGAAAAAACGCTGGAATGCCTATCTCTAAAGGATGAATGCGCTTTTTTAATCGATAAGATTGAGAATGATTTTTATATATTTTTAACAAATTGATCATAGAAAAGAAACGGAACGTTAGCAAAAAAGCAAAATTGTAAAAATGGCAGGAAAAATTCCCAATGATTTGCTGGTATGAAAAGACTAATTTTGGAAATTTAAAATACAATTTTCGTATCATTTTTCATTCCCGCGCCTTAGTATATAGTGTTTTACGTGAAGGACATCAGCACAACGAAATTGTAAGAGAGGAATTGGAGGATGCCACAACAAGAAGAAACAATGAATGTACGGGAAGTTGTCATTACTCTTCGCAAACGATTCTGGATGATTGTTCTTATTACGCTGCTTTTTGTCGCAGTGAGCGCAGGAATTACGTATCTGGTTATGACTCCGGTCTACCAGGCGAAGTCGGAACTGCTGGTGAACAAGTCGCAAGAAGGAAGCAAGACAGGGACGATTTCTAGGAATGACATCGAATCCAATTTGCAATTGATTGAGACATATAACGTTGTAATGAAAAGTCCACGCGTGATGGATAAGGTAGCCCAGAAGATGGGACAGCCGGATCGAGTATCGGCTCTGACCAGCCAGATTAGCGTCTCGGCGGTCAAAGATTCACAGGTCATTTCCATTGAAGCGAAAGACCCGGACAAGCAGCGGGCGGCTATGCTTGTCAACACCGTCGCGCAAACCTTCCAAGAAGAGATTACAAATATCATGAAAGTAGATAACGTACAGATTCTGACGAAAGCGAAGGCGGATACAAACGGAGGCCCGGTGCAGCCGAAGCCGATTGTCAATATGGCAGTTGCATTTGTGATCGGTCTTATTTTCTCCATGGCGCTTGCGTTCCTGCTTGAGTATCTGGATAATACGCTGAAGACGGAAGAGGACATCGAGAAACATCTTGGTTTGCCGGTTATCGGTTCGATTGCGGTAATCGAAGCCAGCGATAAGGCGGGCGTTCGTAAGTTGGAAGAGAGAAAAGCTCAGGTAGCAGCGGCAGGTGAACATTCATGAGTACAATTGATACGGCAAATAGACGATATGAAAAGCTGATTGCGCATTGGGACCCGAAATCGCCGGTATCGGAGGCATACCGGACGCTGCGCACCAATATTCAATTTGCAGGTGTAGATGAAGAGATTAAGTCCATTCTGGTGACCAGTACGGCACCGGAGGAAGGGAAGTCGACGACATCGGCGAATTTGGCCGTTGTCATGGCGCAGGCAGGCAAGCGTACATTGTACATTGACGCCGACTTGCGTAAACCGACCGCGCACCACACATTCCATGTGCCGAACCGCCGCGGGCTTACGAATTATCTGGCGAGACAGGTTCCGCTGGAGAATACTGTGCAGAAGACAGGCATCGAAAATTTGTTTGTCATGACGGCGGGACCGATTCCGCCCAATCCTGCGGAATTGCTCGGCTCGAAGAAGATGAGGGTGGTGATGGAAGAGATGGATAAGCATTTCGACGCGATTATCCTGGACACGCCCCCTACGCTGGCGGTTGCCGATTCTACCATTCTTGCCAGACTGGTGGATGGATGCGTTCTGGTCGTAAACTCGGGCAAGACGAGTCGCGATATGGCAAAAAAAGCAAAACAGCAGTTAGAAAGCACAAACACGCGCCTGCTTGGCGTTGTGCTCAATAACAAAAAGATGAAGAAAAACGACTACTACTATTACTACCAGCAATAGACTGAATCTTGAAGGAAGGGGAGCGGGAATGAATGTAGACATTCATAATCATATTTTGTGGGGGCTAGATGACGGAGCCCAGACTCCCGAAGATACACTGGCACTGGCAAAGGATGCCGTGCAAAACGGCATTACACATGTAATCGCCACGCCGCATCATAGGGACGGAAAGTATGATAATCCTGCTTCAGTCATCCTGCAGCGAGTGGACGAAGCTAACCGCCTGCTTGAAGACAATAAGATTCCACTCACGATTCTCCCGGGAATGGAATTGCATCTCTACGGAGAGATTGTGCAGGACTTTCAAGCGGCCCATCAGACCTTGATAACGTTAAACCAGACTCAATTGTACGTTCTGATTGAGCTGCCGTATGATCATGTTCCGGCGTATACACAGCGCCTGCTGTTCGATTTGCAGGTGGAAGGGTATGTCCCGATCATTGCCCATCCGGAACGAAACCATGACATACGCGAGCGGCCGTCCATTCTGCACCGCATGGTGGAGAAAGGGGCGCTTGCCCAGCTGACGGCGGCGAGTGTCGCCGGTGAGTTCAGCAGTAAGTATCAGGGTATCTCGCGTAAGTTGATTGAGCACAATCTTATTCATTTCATCGCTTCTGATGCGCATAACATTGCGCGTCGAGGATTTGCGCTGAAAGCGGCATACGAATGGATTGACCGGAAGCTTGGCGGGCAGTATACCGATTTCTTCAAAGAAAACGCGCGTCTGCTCGTCTCCGGACAGGACATTGCGGTGCCTGCACCGCGCCCGTTTGACAGGAAAAAGAAACGCCAAAAATTCCTCGGACTGTTCTAACCGGACCAGGGTTAAAATAGTCAGGTAACCGCCTGCTGCACCTCTATCACTGCAGGCACTCGGCCATGCTGTGGGCATGCAACAAAGAAGGACGATGCCTTAGACGTTCATCGTCAAGGGTGTGGTGTGAGGTCGGGTTAAATGCCCAGAATTCACCCATTATATCTTAAATAATAAATACTACTTTAAGTATATAAGCAATTATACAAGATTACAATCAATTTAAACGAAGGAAGTGGCTCAATGTCTGCTATTTCGTTTGCTATCGTTGGATGCGGACATATCGCGAACAAACATATCGAAGCAATTCGTAATATTCCGAACGCAGACCTTATCGCGGTTTGCGATACTAATCCAGAGCGTTTGAAAGAATACACGGAAAAACATAATGTACGCGGCTATCTTTCGCTCGAAGATATGCTGGAGAAAGAAACGGAGCTTGATGTCGTGAACATCTGCACGCCGAGCGGATTGCACGCACCGCTTGCGGTACAGGCCGCGGCGGCGAAGAAGCATATCATCGTCGAGAAGCCAATTGCGCTAACGCTCGAAGATGCGGACCGCATCATTCAAGCGTGCGCTGACAACGGCGTCAAACTCTCGGTTGTGCATCCGAACCGGTTCCGGCCGGCTGTCATGGAACTGAAGAAATTAAAAGATCAGGGTCTGTTCGGCAAGCTTAGTCATGTTAACGCGACGGTACGCTGGAATCGAAACCAGGCGTATTACGATCAGGCACCATGGCGCGGCACGAAAGCAATGGACGGCGGCGTGCTGATGAACCAGGCCATTCATAATCTGGACCTGATGTACTGGCTCGCCGGTCCGGTCGAAGAAGTGCAGGCCTATAATGCAACGCGCCTGCGCAATATCGAGGCGGAAGACGTATCTGTCGCCGTGCTGAAGTTCAAAGACGGCACGCTTGGCATCATTGAGGCGGCCGCAACCATTTATCCGAAGAACTATGAGGAATCGCTCAGCATCTTTGGCGAGACGGGCAGCGCCGTTATCTCCGGCAGAACCGCCAACTGGATTAAACATCTGATTTTTGAAGGTGTATCCGAAGAAGAGGCGGCAACGATCATCGAACGGGTCGATCAAGACCCGTATGGTACGCCGGGACACCAGCGCATCATCGCTGATATGGCGGATGCGATTCGTGAAGACAGAGAGCCGCTCGTGACCGGGCAGGACGGCCGCAATGCACTGCAGCTTGTTCTGACCGTATACGAAGCAGCCGAGAAAAATGCACCCGTCAAATGGGAAGACAGCAAAGAATTAGTTAGCACCCAACAGTGAGAGGAGAAGGAATCACCATGGAAAAAACATTGCGCAAAGTATCCTTGCTGGACTTAACCGCCCAGTACCAGGACATCAAACCGGAAATTAAACAGGCAGTAGATAACGTGCTGGAAAGCGGCAATTATATCATGGGACCGTTCGTGAAAAACTTCGAGGCGGCCATGGCGGAATACTGCGGCACGAAGTATGCGATTGGCGTAGCGAACGGTACGGACGCGCTGCTTCTGACGCTCGATGCGATGGGCGTGGGACCGGGAGATGAGGTCATTACGACGCCGTTCACTTTCTTTGCATCTGCGGAAGTCATCTCGCAATTGGGCGCAACACCGGTGTTTGTCGACATCGACCCTGACACATACAACATAAATCCGGCGAAGCTGGAGGCGGCGATTACACCGAAAACAAAGGTGATTATGCCGGTTCACATTTTCGGCCAGCCGGTAGATATGGATGAAATCCGTGCCATCGCGGATAAATATAACCTGCACATTGTTGAAGACGCATGCCAGGCAATCGGTTCGAAATACAAAGGCCAGCGCATCGGCTCCATCGGTACGGCCGGCTGCTTCTCATTCTTCCCGACGAAGAACCTGGGGGGCTACGGTGATGGCGGTATCGTGGTAACCAACGATGAGGAGCTGGCCCGCAAAATTCAAATCTTGCGCGTACACGGCAGCAACCCGAAATACTATCATTCCATGATCGGCTACAATAGCCGTCTGGATGCGCTGCAGGCAGCCATGCTGCAGGTAAAACTGAAGTACATCGACCAGTGGAACCAGCAGCGCCGCGAGAAAGCGGCCATCTACAGCGAAGCGCTGAAAGACCTGCCGATTAAGCTGCCGTACGTGAAAGAAGACCGTGAAGCGGTATTCCATCTGTACATCATCCAAACCGAATACCGTGATGAATTGATGGCGTATCTGAAAGAACACGGCATCGCATCCGGCGTCTACTATCCGGTTCCGCTGCACCAGCAGGAAGTATACAAGGGGCTTGGATACGAAGCTGGAAGCCTTGCCGAATCGGAAAAAGCCGCACTCGGAACGATGGCGCTGCCGCTGTATCCGGAACTGGCGTCAGATGATCAAGAATATGTTATCTCGGTTGTGCGTGAATTCTTCGAAGCGAAGGGAGAGAGAGTATGACTACGTCTACAGCAGTTGTATCTTCGTTAGCAGAACAATTAATGCAGAAACTCGAACAAAAGACCGCCGTTATCGGCGTGGTCGGCCTCGGGTACGTCGGCCTTCCGCTGGCTGTAGAGAAAGCGAAAGCCGGGTTCAACGTGATCGGTTTTGACGTGCAGGCCAGCAAAGTGGACATGGTCAACGAGGGCGTGAACTACATCGGAGACGTCGTGGACGATGATCTGCGTGAAATCGTACAGAAGCGGAAACTGCGCGCGACATCCGACTATTCGTTCATCAACGAGGTAGATGCCGTAGCCATCTGCGTGCCGACGCCGCTTGATGCCTACCAGCAGCCGGACACCAGCTACGTAGAATCATCCGCACGCGAAGTCGCTAAGTATTTGCATCCGGGTATGCTGATTGTACTTGAAAGTACGACATATCCGGGTACGACGGAAGAATTGCTGAAGCCGATTCTCGAAGAATCCGGCCTTGTCTGCGGACAAGACTTCTTCCTCGCATACTCGCCGGAGCGCGTTGACCCGGGTAATAAACACTTCAACACAAAGAATACCCCGAAAGTAGTCGGCGGTGTAACGCCGGATTGCACGAAAGTGGCCGCATCCATGTACCGCTCCGTGCTCGAAGGGGAAGTACACGAAGTATCCAGCCCGGCGGTAGCTGAGCTGGAGAAAATCTATGAAAATACATTCCGACACATCAATATCGCGCTGGCGAACGAGATGGCGATTCTTTGCAACAAGATGGGCATCGACGTCTGGGAAATGATTGACGCCGCGAAAACGAAGCCGTACGGATTCATGGCATTCTATCCGGGTCCGGGCCTTGGCGGACACTGCATTCCGATCGACCCGTTCTATCTGACCTGGAAAGCGCGTGAATATAACTACCATACCCGCCTGATTGAGCTGGCCGGCGAGATTAACAATAGCATGCCGGAATTCGTTACCGAGCGCGCCGCCAACCTGCTGAACAAGGAAGGCAAGCCGCTCAGAGGCTCGACCGTTTACCTGCTGGGTGTGGCATACAAGAAAGACATCAATGACATCCGGGAGTCCCCGGTGCTCCATATTATCGACATTCTGGAAGAAAAGGGAGCGAATATCGTCTACAGCGATCCGCACATCCCGTCTTTTAAACGTCGAGGCAAAGAATACAACGCGGTAGAGCTGGCGCAGGAGCAGCTTGAGAAAGCGGATATTGTCATAGTGACGACGGATCATACCGCATTCGATTACGATTTGATTGGCCGTTTCGCACCCGCCGTACTCGATACGCGCAATGCGCTCAAAAACGCGGCCAAGCCAAAACGCTATGAAATTCTATAAGAAATTGAGGGAGTACCATCAGAGGCATATGGACAAAGCAGAATGGATGGATCAAAATTATCATCGTTTGTTTTGCCGTTTTCTTCCTTTCCAGCACCTTCTATTCCTGGTGGTACTCATCGGGTGCTAGCCGTGAGGAGAAGGAGCTCTGGGAAGAATCCGTCACACCGTATTTGGGCCGAACGTTTAAGACGAGCCAGGAGATGTACGATGCGGGACAATTGCTGATGGTACCGCTGCATGCGGCATTTACGCTGCATGAAAGGAACTGGATGCAGCAATTCTCCGGGCATTTCGCCCGGGAATTTGCCCGGTTTGAAGCGGCACAACGGAACGGGAAAGCAGAGGATAGGCTGGGAAGGCTGCAGTATGTATATCTTTCCAGCCGTTTTCTTGTTCTGGCGGCACAGTCCGGAAAAGAGGAGCTGATTCCGACTTATCTGCCCTCTGTTCTGTACCGGGAAGTGGAAAGGGTGTGGAAGCAAGAGCCAGCCTGGCAATGGGGACGGAAACCGTTTGCCGGGGGTATGAAAGAGCGTGTCTTATGGAAGCTCTCCGACCCAAAAACGAAAAAGAACTATGAAAAGGCGATTACGGATGAAGAATTGTTTCTATTCGCAATCGCAGCAGACCTTAGAACATACGAGCGTGAGACATTCAACGGTTCAATTGAATCACCGCTGATTACCGACGTGCTGACTGTGGCGGACAAAGCGTTCCGCAAAGGCGTTAAGTTCAGAGGCAAAGGCCGCTGGGTGTTCCAGCCGGGTGTCTGGTCGGATCATCCGGATTATCTGTACGCCGGACGGCGGGAGAAGAAGCGGAATATGAAACCGGCTCCGGTGAAGGACATTGCCTGGGATACGTCGCACAGCCACCGCTTCCCGCTCTGGCTTTTGAGTCTGTCGCAGGCCCAAAAGGAAGATTCACCGCAGCGAAGCTTTTACGAAACGCTGCGTAAAGGTATGGAAAAGCAGTTTTACGAGCAGGTGCTGGTACAGCCTACACGCGAGTTCCCCGCCTACCGGACGAAGAACTTTATCGACGGGCGGAACGGGGTCTACCGCTGGGGTTATCAGAGTCTTGGACCGAACAATGGATACGGTCCGTACGAGCTGTCAGGCACGTTGCTGCTTGGCTGGTGGACCTTCCTTGATTCGGATCGTATCCGCCACGTATACGGCAAGATGGCGCATCAGTTGCCGAGTATCGTGAGTGTGGCGGGCATCTATAACGGACCGGACGAGCCGCTTAAGCATGCGTCGTCGCAGCAGCAGTTAAAGCTGAAGGAACTGTTGATGAACCTGTCGGGCGGAATGGAAGTGAAGATAAAAGACTAGCGGGAAGAAAGGAGTGAACAATACACCTTTGCTTGAAAATGCTGGAATTATGACGCGGGTAAAGAAGTTTTTTTTCGGGAAAACGTTTATTCGCAATGTACTTGTCTTAACAGGAGGAACCGCATTCGCCCAACTGCTGGTCGTGGCAGTCTCTCCGCTGTTAACCCGGATGTACGGACCCGACGATTTCGGAACGCTGGCCGTATATGCTTCATTGCTTTCAGTTTTGGCAGTGATAGCATCATTACGTTATGAATTGGCCATTCTCCTACCGGAAAAAGAAGAAGACGCGGCGAACATAATGGTTCTATCACTGCTTACGCTGGTGGGAATGACCGCTCTTACCGGGACTTTCGTCTGGATGTTTGGAGACGTGCTCGTGCAGTGGGTCAACGCTCCCGCGCTGGGTCCGTATCTCTGGCTTCTGCCCTGCAGCGTATTCGGCGTCGGGCTTTATCAAATTCTAAATTATTGGTCGGTGCGCAAGCGGGAATTTGGCCGCGTTGCCGCCACGAAAGTGCGTCAGAGCACCACACAGGTGATTACGCAGATCGCCTGTGGTCTTATGGCCTGGCGTCCGCTGGGACTTCTGCTCGGTGACGCCATCGGTCGTATCGGCGGAAGCGGAACGCTGGCGCGCAATGTCCTGCGGACGGACCGTGAATCGCTTAGGGCTGTCTGTGGTGCCCGCATGAAGCAGATGGCGGTCCGCTACAAACGGTTCCCGCTGCTGACCAGTTTCTCGTCGCTCTTTAATAGTGCGGGCCTTCAGTTGCCGCCGCTCTTGCTTGTTGCGTTTTTCGGCACGCAAATCGGCGGGTTTTACGCACTGGTACAGCGGGTCGTCGGTGCGCCGATGACAATGGTCGGTCAATCGGTCGCCCAGGTGTTCTTCGGCGAGTCGGCCCGCCTGGCGCGCGAGAATCCGAAAGAGCTGAAGAAGCTGTATTTCAAAGCGGCGGGCAAGCTGCTACTTTTCGGCGGTATTCCCATCGGTCTGCTGGCACTAATCGCACCGTGGGCATTCGAACTTATCTTCGGCGACGCATGGAAAGAGGCGGGCGTCTACATTCAAATTATGGCGCCAGGCTTTATCGCCCAATTTGTCGTCGTGCCGCTTTCGCAGACACTCAATATGCTGGAGCGTCAGGGAATACAGTTGGCCTGGGATATCTTCCGCTTCGTCGTCATTATCGGCGGCCTGGTGCTATCTTCCGTGCTGAAGCTTCCGGCCCGTGAAGCAATCATCATCTACGGGGCAGGCATGTTCGTCTGCTACGTCGTGCTGTTTTTCTTGTCCGCCCGTGCCGTCATCCAACATTTCAGAAAAGGGATACAGCATGAACAACATCAAGAATAGAATCATCCTGCTTTTCGGCGCTCTGATTTACGGAGCGCTGTTGAGCTGGGTATACATCGATTTGGTCTCTCCGTACTTCGCGTATATGGGCTATGTCTATTATCCGGCTTTCACGCCGCTTTTGATATTGGGATTTACCGCTGCGGCGCTGCCCGCGTTGTGGATGCCGATTGCGGTGGAACGTCCCTCGCAGGTCGTCTACTGGATCTTGTATGTGCTGGTATATATTCCGGCGTCGATTATCCCGTTCTACACGTTAACGGTGGAGACAGGGAAGCTTGTCGCTTTTTTGTTATCCATGCTGAGTGCATTTGCCATTCTGGGAGCGTCTACGCATCTGCCTTATCTGCCGATTCGCCGCCTGGAATTGCCGCCAATCTTATTCTGGTTAGGCATCGCATTGGTTAGTGCCGTATTTTATGCGCTGATTGTCGGCACGTACGGCATCCGGTTTGATGTCGCGGCGCTGGCCGACGTGTATGATGTGCGGGAGAAGTACAAAGAGAGTGGCGGCGGAGCCGTCTCCTATGCCATTGCCTGGCAGGCGGGCGTTATCAACCCGCTGATTATGGCATATGGCCTGGTGCTCCGCAAACCAGGTCTTGTGGCGACCGGGTTGTTCGGCCAATTGGTTATCTTCTCGATTACCGGACAGAAAAGTATCTTCTTTTCGCTGTTGCTGAACGTTGTGCTGCTGATCCTGCTAAACCGCAAGAAGGGCGGATTCGGCACCAGCATACTGTACGGCGCCACGATATTTACGGTGTTATGTGTCATCGTGGATTGGTTCCTTAATGAGATAGCGTTCGTATCGCTGTTTGTGCGCCGCCTCATTCTGACGCCGGGGCTTCTGACGGGATATTACTTCGAGTTCTTCTCCAGTAACCCGAAAGTGTATTTGGCGCACAGCATATTTAAGAGTTTCATAGATTATCCATACTCGTTGAAGCCGGTATATTTAATCGGCTATCAATACATGGGCAGCGCTTCTACGGCGGCGAACGCCAACCTGTGGGCCGATAGCTTCGCCAACTTTGGATACATGGGTATCTTCATCTTTACCCTGCTGCTTTCGGCTGTGCTCTGGATATTCGATAGCATTACCCGCCACTCAGAGTATCAGATTAAGTGCCTGATTCTCGGCATCCCGGCGTTTGCATTGTCCAACTCGGCTCTGCTGACCACGCTGCTCACCCACGGCATCCTTCTTGCCCTCCTGCTCGCCTACGTCCTGCCGGGAGTAAAGAAGAAGGAAGTCCGAGACAAAGAAGAAACAGTTTCTTCGCTAGAGTTGCAGGATACAAACCTTTCGTTATCCTATGTAACTTCATTTAGAAAATAGATTTTGATTTATGGAAGAAAAACATGAGAATACCAGCATTCATTTGGCTATGAAGAAAAACAGGTGTAAAAACACAGACGTTGCTTTTCCCTTGCTCAGCGCCGTTTCCGACAAAGCGGAAAAACGCCGACAATTGTCTCCATCCCTGAGATGCCCAGATGTTTTGTCGGCGCGCTTTGACGGAAAGGGGGCGCGGACAGATCTACTTCTTTGAGGAAAAGCACGGGCGTGTCTTTACCCTGTTTTTCTTCTTACCAAAAGTGCCGTTTGTTTTTCTTCCTATAACAAAACTTGGAGCGTGACCCATGAGAAATCTAGTAATCTGCCATCTCACATCTGTTCATCCGCCGATGGATACACGGATCTTTACAAAAGAATGCAGCTCGCTCGCGGGTGCCGGATATGAGACGCATCTCGTCGCGCCGGATGCCCCCGAGGGCGTACACAACGGTGTCCGATTCCACTCGATTGAACGCGGCCGCGGCAGGCTGAACCGCATGACGAAAACCGTGCGCGCCGTCTACCGCAAAGCGCTTGAGATTGATGCGGACGCCTACCATTTCCATGACCCGGAACTGCTTCCGGTCGGCCTGCTGTTGAAGATGAAAGGCAAAAAAGTCATCTACGACGTTCACGAAGACGTACCGCGCCAGATTCTTTCGAAATACTGGATTCCGGCGCCGCTGCGCAAAACCATCTCCCGCATGTTCGAAGCGTTCGAGAATTTCGCAGCGAAACGGTTTGATGCCATTGCAGCCGCAACACCGTTCATCAGCAAACGGTTCGCGAGCATCGGCTGCCATGCCATGTACGTTAACAACTATCCGCTTCTGGCTGAATTCATGGCACCGGAGCAGGATTGGTCACGCAAAGAGCATGCCGTCACGTATGTCGGCGGCATTAGCGTGAACCGCGGTATCAAGGAAATGGTCAGAGCAATGGGCCATACGAACGCCACCCTGCTTCTTGCAGGCAAGTTCATTCCGGAATCGCTGCGGAATGAAACGACGAAGCTCGCGGGCTGGGAGCAGGTGAATGAATTCGGACATGTCAGCCGCGAGGAAGTGCAGCAGATACTGGCCCGGGGCATGGCCGGACTGGTTACGCTGCATCCGATTATCAACTACAAAGATGCGCTTCCGGTTAAGATGTTCGAATACATGGCCGCCGGCATTCCGGTCATCGCATCCGACTTCCCGCTCTGGCGCGAAATCGTCGAAGGTAACGAATGCGGCATTTGCGTCGACCCGCTCGATGAGAAACAAATCGCCGAAGCCATTCAGTATCTCGTCGACCATCCGGAAGAAGCCAAACGCATGGGCGACAACGGACGCCGCGCCATTGAACAAAAGTACAGCTGGGAAATGGAAGCCAAAAAACTCATCGCTATGTACGAAGGCTTCGAACCGCATTCCCGCCGGACGGTTTCTTTGCAAAAACGAGCGTCCTCTCAATAGCAATAGGGAGGCAAGGTTTCTGCTTCCCAGTCTTTACAAAAAACGGTTTTATCCTTAACAGACATAAGTGGCAGCGGCATGTTTCTTCTTTTGAAGCGCCTTTTGACTTTCTTCCCAGTACCGCCGCATCCAAAAGCGAAATCGCGAGCACAACTGTCTCCCTCTTCGAGACGCCCAGATGTTTTGTGGGAGCCGCTTTTGGATGTGGCGGTGCGGACAGTCTTGCTTCTGCGTAGAAAGTCAACCGAAGCGAAAAAGAAGGAATATGCTGCTCCGCGTATTCTGTGAAATATAAGTTTTTTAAAGGAAAGGAGGAGAGAAAAACCATGAACATCTGGATCTTCAACCACTACGCCATCGCACCCGGCGGAAGCGGAGGCACTCGTCATTACGACCTGGCAAGAGAGCTTGTAAAACACAATTATAACGTAACCATCTTCGCCTCCTCTTTCTCCCACCAGGAGCGCAAAGAGCGCTACATTCCGGAGAAAGATGTGAAGTGGAAGGAAGAGAGGTATAACGGAGTCCGCTTCGTCTGGATTAAAACGCCGGAATACAGGCGCAACGACTGGCGCCGGGTCGCCAACATGCTGAGCTACACCGTGCAATCGTACATACTTGGCAAAAAAAGAAGCGAAAAGCCCGATCTAATCATCGGTACGCTTATGCATCCGCTGGCGGCATTTGTCGGCTGCATGCTGGCTCGCAAATACAAATGTACCTTTTACTTCGAAGAACGCGACCTCTGGCCGCAAACCTTAATCGATCTAGGCAAGGTTTCCAGCCGCAATCCGGTAGTCTGGATGCTGCGGAAACTGGAACACTTCTTATATAGAAACGCAAAACGCATCATCGTCCTGTTTGACAAAGCGGACAGGTACGTGGCCCAGCAGGGCATCGACACCGGAAAAGTGCTGTATCTGCCGAACGGGGCTGACCTGGATCGGTATAACACGGATACGCTTCTTTCTAAGGACCTGGAGCGAGTCTTCGCTTCTCTAGAAGGAAAGCTGATCGTCACATATACAGGAGCACACGGCATCGCCAACCATCTTGATCCGGTACTGGACGCGGCCGGCATTCTCAAAAACAAAGACAGCCGCGTTCATTTTGTCATGGTTGGCGACGGCCCGGAAAAACAACGGCTGGTTGAGAGGGCAAGACAGGAGAAGCTCACCAACATCACATTCGTTCCGCCGGTCAAAAAAGAAGACATCCCGACCATCCTGCTTCGTTCCGATGTAGGAGTGATTTCCATGCAGGATGCGGAAATTTACAAATGGGGCTTCAGCCTGAACAAAATGTACGACTACATGGCGGCCTCGCTTCCGATTGTCCTGCTTTGCCAGCTTGATGAAACCCCGATTGAAACATCGGGTGCCGGTCTGAAAGTCAGTACGCCACAGCAGATGGCTGAATCGCTGCAGTTCTTAGCACTCCATCGGACCGCGCTCAAGGAGATGGGCGGGAAGGGACGGGCCTACGTCGAGAACAACCACGCATGGAGAAAGCTTGCGCTTCGCCTGATGGATGTCATTGAACAAGACATTCCGCGCCGCAATGTAAGCCAGGCACAGGTACAGCCGGTGCAAACTCTACAGAACCGCGAAAGGAAGGAATATAACGTATGAACGTAACATTCGGAAAGAACACGATTATTGAAGATACGGTCGTAATGGGCAATAACGTCACCGTCGGCCATAACGTTATCATTTACGCAGGCAGCGTAATTGGAGACGATGTCGTCATCCAGGATAACGTGGTTATCGGTAAACAGCCGACGAAAGCGAAGAATTCCGTATTAAAAGAAGTGAAGAAGAATCCGCCGGTGGTGATCGGCAATGGTTGCACGATTGGCACATCGTCCATCATTTACGCCGGTGCGGTGCTGGAGAACGATGTATTCGTTGCGGATCTTGCGACGATTCGCGAGCGGGTAACGGTAGGCGAGCGCACGATTGTCGGCCGCGGCGTCGCGATTGAGAACGACTGCACGGTCGGTCGTAAATGCAAGCTTGAGACCAATTGCTATATTACGGCCTATTCCAATCTTGGCGACCACGTATTCGTTGCGCCGTGCGTTGTGACCAGCAACGATAACTATATGGCCCGCAGCAAAGAACGCTTCGGCAAGATGAAAGGCGTCACCGTCAAAGACGGCGGACGTATCGGTGCCAATGCAATCACGCTGCCGGGCATCACGATCGAAGAAGACGGCACGGTCGCCGCGGGCAGCATCGTAACCCGCGATGTGAAAAAAGAAGAGCTGGTTGTCGGCGTCCCGGCGAAGAAGCTGCGTGACGTACCGGAAGACCAACTGCTGCGCAATCAAGAGTAGTGTGAAAAAAAAAACACCATGGCATCTCAGCCATAACCCTGCCATGAAAATGAAGGGAAGGGCGGCTGACTTTTGCGGTACGAGGGAAAAGAGAGAAGAGAATTTCAATGCGGAAAAAGGCGGACGCCTTTTTCTTCCCTGGATCTTCTTTCCTCTTTCTCCCTCCTCCTTTCTTCCTTATTTTTAAAAAAACGGAGTGAGAAGCATGGTAAAACGGACATTCGACCTTGTGTGCTCGCTTTCTCTGCTGACGGTCACCCTGCCGGTCATCGGGATAGTCGCCCTGCTCGTCCGCCGCAAGCTCGGAACGCCGGTATTATTCAAGCAGGAGCGTCCCGGCCTTCACGGCAAGCCGTTCTACATCTACAAGTTCCGGACAATGACGGATGAGCGGGACGAGAACGGGGAACTGCTTCCGGACGACGTGCGCCTGACGAAATTCGGCCGTCTGCTGCGCAAGTTCAGCCTTGATGAACTGCCGCAGCTGTTCAACGTGGTAAAAGGCGACATCAGCCTGGTCGGGCCGCGCCCGTTGCTGATGGAATACTTGCCGCGCTACACGCCGCGCCAGGCGCGCCGCCACGAAGTCCGGCCGGGCATTACCGGCTGGGCGCAGGTGAACGGACGGAACACCATCAGCTGGGAAGAGAAATTCGAGCTCGATGTCTGGTATGTCGAGAATCAATCCTTCTGGCTCGACCTGAAGATTCTGTGGATGACATTTTTCAAAGTGCTTCGCTCGGAAGGCGTCAGCAAAGAAGGACACGCGACAACGACGAAGTTTATGGGACAGGAAGCGAACGCATCAAACTTGAGCGAAAGAAGGGCATAGATGATGGAGAAACGCATTTTCTTATCCCCGCCGCATATGGGCGGGGAAGAGCAGCATTATATCGCAGAAGCGTTCGAGACCAACTGGATTGCACCACTTGGTCCGAACGTGGAAGGCTTTGAGAATGAATTGGCCGAGTACGTGGGCGCAAAAGGTGCGCTGGCGCTGAGTTCCGGTACGGCGGCGATTCATCTGGCACTTCGCCTGCTTGACGTAGGACCCGGAGATACGGTTTTCTGCTCCAGCCTGACGTTTGTCGCCAGCGCCAACCCGATTCTGTACCAGGGAGCCACTCCGGTTTTCATCGATTCGGAACCGAAGACATGGAACATGTCGCCGGTCGCACTTGAACGTGCGATGCAGGACGCCGAAATCCAGGGGAAACTTCCGAAAGCCGTCATCATTGTGAATCTGTACGGCCAGAGCGCCGATATGGAGCCGCTGCTCGCCGTCTGCAACCGCTACGGAGTGCCGGTGGTAGAAGACGCGGCCGAATCGCTCGGTGCGACTTACAAAGGCAAGCACAGCGGCACATTCGGGAAGTTTGGGATTTACTCGTTTAACGGAAATAAGATCATCTCTACGTCCGGCGGCGGCATGCTCGTCTCGGACGATACGGAAGCGCTGGAGAAAGCGCGGTTCTGGTCTACTCAGGCCCGCGACCAGGCACGCCATTACCAGCATAGCGAGATGGGCTACAACTATCGCATGAGCAATATTCTCGCAGGCATCGGCCGGGGCCAGCTGCGTGTGCTCGACGAACGTGTGAAAGCGCGTCGTGCCGTATTCGATCGCTATGCGGCCGCATTTGCGGATGAACCAGGTATTACTTTTATGCCGGAAGCAGAAGAAGGGTTCATGACGCGCTGGCTGACGGCTCTAACTGTAGATGAGAAGCAGACAGGCGTCAGTGCTGTGCAAATTGTGGACGCGCTCGCGGAAGAGAACATCGAAGCACGCCCGGTATGGAAGCCGCTGCATCTGCAGCCGCTGTTTGCAGACTGCAAATATTATCCCCATGCCGAATATAACAGCGTATCGGATGAATTGTTTGCGAACGGGTTATGCCTGCCTTCCGGCTCCGGCCTCACGGAGGAAGATCAGGAGCGGGTCATTGCCAGCGTGAAACGCACGCTGCGAGTGTTATGCGAAAAATAACGGAGGTGGACCGAATGAAGTATTCTCAACGAATCCTGTTTTTTCTGGCCGCCGATTCGTTTATCGTGCTCTGCTCAGTGCTTGTAAGTTATCTGTTGCGGTTCGAAGGAAGCATTCCTGAGCCGTTCTGGAACAGCATGCCGTACGCCATGGCGCTTATCTGGATCGTTACCTGGTCCGTGTTCTACTTCTCCAACCTGTACCGCCGGGTATGGAAGTATGCGAGCATCGGCGAGCTGGTGCTGATTATCCGGACGACGACCATCGCGCTCGGGGTAAACCTGGTCCTGTATGTTGCGGTACGGGCGCTTGAGGTGGATGTGGTGATTCCTCTTTCCATCTTCCTGCTGTCCTGGATGACGACGACCATCGGCATCGCCGCCTCCCGCCTCATCTGGCGCATCGTGCGCGGCAATCAGGTGAAAATTCAGCCGCACCATAAAAAAGCGCTGATCGTAGGTGCAGGGGACGCAGGGAC
The DNA here is from genome assembly GCF_007991215.1 of Aneurinibacillus danicus. Classification (GTDB taxonomy): domain Bacteria; phylum Bacillota; class Bacilli; order Aneurinibacillales; family Aneurinibacillaceae; genus Aneurinibacillus; species Aneurinibacillus danicus. The sequence continues at coordinate 3,801 of NZ_BJXX01000164.1, read as the reverse complement.
ACTGGTGGCGAAAGAGCTAAAGCACTTTCCGGATACGACGCTGTATCCGGTCGCGTTCATCGATGATGACCCGGCCAAGCTGTACATGGAAGTAGGCGGACTGCCTGTCGTCGGTACGCGCCGTGACATTCCGGCTATCGTAAAACGCCTGGGTATTGACACGATTATTCTGGCGCTGCCGTCCGCTGCAAAAACGGACATAGCCAATGTTATTAAAATTTGCAAGAAAACGTCGGCTCACATTAAGATTTTGCCGCGCGTCAGCGATGTTATCCACGGCAACGTATCCATCAGTACGATTCGCGATGTCAACGTGGAAGACCTGCTGGGCCGTGACCCGGTGGCGGTCGACTTGAAGGGCATCGCCGAATATGTTACCAACAAAACCATATTGGTGACCGGCGCGGGCGGCTCGATTGGTTCTGAGCTGTGCCGTCAGATTTCCGGGTTCAATCCGGAGAAACTGCTGCTGCTGGGCCACGGCGAGAATAGCATCTATGCTATCGAGAATGAGTTGAAGCGCAAGTTTCCGAATCTTGCATACGAGACGATCATCGCCGATGTGCAGGATCGGCAGCGGATTGTCGAAGTCTTCGACAAGTACCGTCCGGCCGTTGTCTTCCACGCTGCGGCGCACAAACACGTACCGCTCATGGAACGCAACCCGGCCGAAGCGATTAAGAATAATGTAATCGGAACAAAAAATGTGGCGCAGTGCGCCAACCTGTTCGGTGTCGAGCGTTTTGTGCTGATTTCGACGGACAAAGCGGTTAACCCGACCAGCGTAATGGGAACGACCAAGCGGATTGCCGAGATGATTATCCAGAGTCTGAACCGCCGCAGCATGACCAAGTTTGTCGCCGTCCGGTTCGGCAACGTGCTCGGCAGCCGCGGTAGCGTGATTCCAATCTTCAAACAGCAGATTAAAGAGGGCGGACCGGTAACCGTTACGCACCCGGAGATGGTGCGCTACTTCATGACGATTCCGGAAGCCGTACAGCTGGTGATACAGGCCGGCGCCATCGCCGAAGGCGGCGAGACGTTTGTACTGGATATGGGCGAGCCGGTGAAGATTGCCAAGCTGGCGCATGATCTCATCCGCCTGTCCGGACTTGAGCCGGATCGCGACATCAAGATTGAATACATCGGCATGCGCCCCGGCGAGAAGCTGTATGAAGAACTGCTGACCGCAGAAGAAGGTACGGCCGGTACAACGCACGACCGCATCTTTATCGGCAAACCGTCCACCTTCTCGGTCAGGGAATTCATGGCCAAGCTTGAGAAATTGGAACAGGCCGCCTCCAACAACTATATGCCGGTCGATCCGGAGCAGTTGAAGGCCATGTTGAAAGACATCGTGCCGACCTATCAACTGCCGGCGGCTAATCTGGAAGAAGCCAAGAACCGTCAGAAAGCGGCGGAAGCCGTCGTAAAACGGCTGAAGCTTGAGGTGGCACTCAGCGCGGAAAAGTAACGGGAGTTGATATCTGTTGATTACAAAGACCGCAGACAGAGGATTAGACCAGAAGATTCTGACCGATATCCTGCTTGACATCTATGAAAAGGGCGAACAGTTAAAAACAGTAGACACGCGCGACATTGTTCAGGACATTGTTTTCCAGCTCAAACCGTTTATGGAGGACGTGTCCAATTATGATTGAACTGAAAGGCATCTCCCGCCATTATAAAGACGGGCGGGAGAAAATCACGGTGCTTGAGGACGTCAATCTGAATGTACAGCAGGGGGAGTTCGTATCCATACTCGGACCTTCGGGTTCAGGCAAATCCACGCTGCTGAACATCCTGGGATTGTTGGACAAGCCGAATGCGGGAACGTACCTGCTGTCCGGCGAGGATATGACCGGCCACCGCGGCGGCAGACTGGCCGTTGTCCGCAACCGGCATATCGGCTTCATCTTCCAGCAATTCATGCTGGTTCCCCGGCTGACGGTGGGTGAAAATGTAGCACTGCCGCTGCAGTATACCCGCTTATCGGGCCGGGAGCGCCGCCGCAGAGTAGATGAAGCGCTCGAACAGGTTGGCATGCTGGCGCGCAAAAAGGACGTGCCCGCCAACCTGTCCGGGGGGCAGAAACAGAAAGTGGCGATCGCCCGCGCGATTGCCACATCGCCGTCTCTCCTGCTGGCGGATGAGCCGACCGGAAACCTTGACATCGGCTCGAAGCAGGAAGTCGTGACCATTCTCAAGCAGCTGCATGAGCAGGGGCGGACGATTATGCTGGTTACGCATGACCACGATCTTGCCCGGGTTGCGGATCGTATTTTATATGTGCGTGACCGTAAACTCGTCCCCTACGGTGAAGTGCGTGGTAAAGAGGTGGGCCTCGGATGATATTTCGGAATGTTAGCATGGCATTGCGCGGCATCTGGATGTACCGTGGCCGCTCGTTCCTTGCGCTGCTCGGTGTTGCCGTCGCCGCATTTCTCGTGATTTCGATGATGTCTGTGTTGTATAACTTCAACCAGAGTTTGCTGAAGCAATTCTCCGGTCTCGGCGCTCAACAGATTACCGTCGTGCCCGGTAAGCTCATGAACAAGAAGGCTATCAGCAGCGGCCTCTCCGATTTCTCTTCGTTCGCGCCGTCTGCAAGCACCCTGACGTATAAGGACGCAATGGACGTAAAGAAGCAGGTTAAAGGAGTGGACAAGGCCGCACCGCAGAATGAGGTAATGGGCGCACTCGTTCATGAGAAGAAGGGGTATGACATGATTTTCACCGGCACGACGCCGGACCTGCCGCCGGTGCTTGACATGCAGGTAGCGGAAGGGCGCTTCTTTACCCGGGAGGAGCTGAATAGGAAGAAGCACGTCATCGTGCTCGGCTCCAATATCAAGAAGAACGTATTCGGCGATAAGCCGGCCGTCGGCAAGACGGTGGAAGTCAACCGTGAAGAATTTAAGATTATCGGCGTGCTTGACGAGAAGAAAATGTTCGGATTTAATATCGACGACCGCGTGTACGCGCCGTATCCGGTAGTAGAGAAAGTAGGCAAGGTAGATAACGCCTCGCTCCTGTTCTTTACCGCGAAAAAGGCGGAAAACGTCCCGCAGGTCGAGAAGCAGATTAACAACGTCATCGGCAAGAACCACGGGAAGAAAGACTTCAATCTCGTAAAAGCCGAGGAAGCGATTCATATGATTAAGACGGTGCTTGACCTGGTCGGCGTCATTACGCTGGCGATAACGAGCATCGCTTTCCTGGTCGGCGGTATCGGCATCATGAACGTGATGCTGCTGACGGTAAAGGAGCGGACGCGCGAGATTGGCATCCGCAAGGCGGTCGGGGCCGGGTCATGGCACATCCTGACCCAGTTCCTGTTCGAGGCCGTCTTCCTAAGCGTCGTCGGCGCTATGGCCGGACTTGCGGCCACATACGGGGCGATGTACTGGATTCACCGCTACTTCCCAATCTTGCCGAACAGCATTCCGCTGGAGATGGTGCAATACACGATTGTCTTCTCCATCGGCGCAGGTCTGCTATTCGGTATGATTCCGGCGCTGCGGGCGGTGCGGATACCGCCGATAGAAGCGTTAAGGTATGAGTAAAGAATGAAAGTGGCAGGTGAAAAGCGTGCATGGATAAAAACGGGATGTACGCCATGCGGTTCTTTTTCAGCAAGAAAGTATATTTGTCCGCGTGACATCATTCAAGCGGGACCTATCAAACCTGAGAGGCTCCTAGAAAAAAAGAAAGAGGGGAAGAGGAAAGAAGATCCGGGGAAGAAAAAGGCGTTCGCCTTTTTCTACATTGAAATCATTGTCTCGTTCTTTTCTCTCTTTT
>NZ_BJXX01000163.1 GCF_007991215.1 Aneurinibacillus danicus | reverse complement strand
CCTTCATACCACAAAAGACAGCCGTCCCTCTTTTTATTTTCATGGCAGGGATTGCGGCTCATCGGCTATGGTGGTTTTGTTGACATATTTCTGATAATTCCAACTTGGGAGGCTAAGGTTATGGAGAAAAATAGTGGATTCCGTCGGAAGTTGGCTATGTCGCTGTTAGCGGCGTCGGTTGCGCTGCCTGTGGCCGGAGTTGCAGCACCGCAGGTAAGTGCGGCAGAGCCAGCCGTAAGCGAAGAAAAGAAAGATGTTATGAAGGAGATGCTGGAGAAGCTGACGCCGGAAGAGAAGGCCGCAATTCAGCAGAAGGCGATGACCGATATGCTTATGAATCCGGACAAGCCGCTGGAGCAGGTAGCGGAAGACGCGCTGCGTGAAACCGTTGATCCGCAGAAGTATCAGGAAATCAAAAAAGAGGTAGAGGAAGCGGATATCACCGTTGAGGACGCCATGAAAGCCAGAGACGAGGTCACCAACTCCCCGGTAACGCCTCCTGCGCAACCGGAGACACCGGAGCAACCAGAAACACCGGAACAGTCAGAAGCTCCGAAACAACCGGAAACGCCTGCACCGTCTACGGACATACCGGCTGACCCGGAGCAAGGTACGAAGCCGACACCTAAATTTGTCGATCTGGAAAAAGCGCCGTGGGCCAAAGATGCCATCCAGACGCTTGTGGCAGAAGGAATCCTGGCCGGCGTAGCCGAAGATAAATTCGCGCCAATGGACAACGTTACCCGGGCCCAATATACGCGCCTTCTCATTCAGGCGCTTAAGCTGAATCAAAAAGTATCCAACCCGCCAAAAGCGCCATTCACAGATATTAAGCAAAACGATTGGTTTGCACTCGACGTTGCCACCGCGGCTAAGCTCGGCATTGTCAGCGGCGTCAGCAAAACCAAATTCGATCCGAACGCGCCGATTACACGCGAGCAAATGGCTGCGATGACGGCCCGCGCCATGGAAGCAGCACAGCTAATAAAGACAACGGAGCAGAAAACAGATACACTCAATCAATTTAAAGATAAAAACCGCATTGCCTCCTGGGCGCAAAAAGATGTCGCTGCCCTTACGGAACAAAAACTTCTCAATGGCATGAGCGGCGGCATGTTCGGTCCGAAAGAAAAAGCCAACCGTGCGCAAGCCGCCGTGCTGATTCACAAAGTCTATAGCTTCGCGCATGAAAACGAGTAATCAAATGCTAGCCTCACAGCCTCTATGCTGCGGGGCTTTTTATTGGTATATCACTCTTCTTCCCTCATTTCATTTAATCATGGCCCGTTTTCTTCCTTTACCAATAGATCATCATATCAAGGAGGTTTCTGCACGATGAAAAGCACACTACGCTGTCGTTTTGTCTCTTCCCTCGTCGCTATCTCTGTCGCTGTCCCGTCCGCCGCGGCATTCCTGCCATCTTCCACATTGGCTGCTTCGCCCAATAGCTTAAATCCGTCGGAAATCAAGCAGGTGCAACGATACAAGGAAGCCGCTATTACTATGTTTCAGTCCCTGACTCCGGCAGAAAAAGACAAATTGCGCCAGGTGCGTGATCAAGTAACCGCAAAGCCGCTTGACTGGTGGCGCGATCAGATTCTTCAGAACCCGGAAGTTATAGAAAAGCTGAAGGCTAAGGACGTAACGGTCGAAGAAGCGTCTGCCATGCTGCGTGACATGGTCGCTTTGCTGTATACGCCGGGCGATACGATCGAATCGCTGCTTACATTTAAGAAAGAGCACTACCATACCTGGACCAAAGTCTTCGGCACCGAATTCAAGCAGGAAGACCTGCTGAAGTTTGCGAAGATGATGCAAAAGCAGGTAGCGGCTGATATTATCATGGACCACATGCTGAACATCAACAGACCACTGGACGATATCATTAACAATGCAATTGCCCGCATGATGAAGCACGGCGAGTTCAAGAAGTTCGGTCAGAAACTGGCCGAAATCGGCATCACTCCAGAAGATGTGATCGCGATCCGCAAGCGGCTGGTGCGGGAATTTGACCCGAATAACGAAGTCCGCGACATTCTTATCCGCGCATTTGCTCGCAACTATGTAGACATCATCGTTCATCCGGGCAAACTGACGCCGGGCAAAGAAAAGCAGGTTACGCTGAAAGTGGACTTCCCTGGCTACTGGACAATCCGCTCGGGCATTGAGTGGGAATCCTCCAATCCGGAAGTCGCAACCATTGACGCCAAAGGCAAACTCCATGCCCACAAATCCGGCACAACCACAATATCCGTCAAAATCAAAGGCGTTGTTATCGCTCAAACCGATGTGACGATTGAACCGGAAAATGAGCGCGTTTTATCATTGACCTTCTCCCACGGCTGAAGCACGTGGGATTCTTTCCTGCGAACACCTCGCGTACCGGCAGGAAGTTTCCCACGGGCAGAGGCAAGGCTATGGGCAGGAAACACGGCAGGATTACCACGCTTCTGCGCAGCTTTTGCGGTGAGAAGCCCCGCAAGCAGCGGTTTGTCGTTTTTGAACTTCAGCACAATCTGCTCGTCCGTGACAACAAACCCATTCTGTTTAAAC
>NZ_BJXX01000162.1 GCF_007991215.1 Aneurinibacillus danicus | reverse complement strand
GCCTTTTTACCCATTGAAATCACCCCCTCGTTCTCATCTTTCTTTTCCTTCGTACCCCAAAAGTCAATTGTTCTTCCTATGATTTTCATGTCGGGGTTGCGGCTGAAACACCATGGTGGTTGTGGGATACGTTAAAACCCCAAGCATATATGCTTGGGGTATATTGTTATTGTTTGCGAATTTATAGAAAAGGGCACAGGAGGTTCTTTTCTTACACTTGGAACCGATCCGCGATCTCCTGAAGCTCGTGCGCCATTTTGCTGAGGGACATTGCCGAGGACGTTGTTTCTTCCATGGAAGCGAGCGTTTCTTCCGCGGACGCAGCGACGCTTTGCGTGCTTGCAGCCGTTTCTTTCGAGATGCGCGAAATCTCGGTGGAAGATCCCGTCAATTCTTCGAATCCGGCGGAAACTTCCTCCGAAGATGCCGACAATTCCTGAATTTGCGCCGTGATTTGTTTCATGGATTCGATGATCGCACGGAAGTTTTCTTCCGCTTCATGCACTGCCGTGCCCCCTGCGTCTACCTCTTTTTGGACCTGATTCATCGCTTCAACGGATTGAGCCGTTTCGCCCTGGATTTGGCTGATCAAATTCGCGATCTGCTGAGCAGACGCTCCTGATTGTTCCGCAAGCTTCCGCACCTCTTCCGCCACGACGGCGAATCCACGCCCATGTTCACCCGCGCGGGCCGCTTCAATCGCGGCGTTTAGAGCCAGAAGGTTGGTTTGAGCGGCGATATCCGTAATCACATCGAGAATGGTGTTGATTTCTTTCGATTGATCGTACAGCCTTTTGACCGCTTCGTTGGAATCTTTGGCCGATGCGGTAATGGAATCCATCTGACCAACCACTTTGAGCATCGATTGATTTCCGAGTTCTGCCTGTTTTGTCGTATCTACCGATTCCGACGAAATCACGCTCATGTTTTGGGCAATGTTTTGAATGCTGATTGCCATGTCGTCGAGCACTTTCGTAACTTCATCCAGCGTATGTGCCTGCGTTTCCGTTCCGCTTGCCACCTGTTGCATGGCAGTGGCCACATGTTCGGTGGCAGTGCTCGTCGCCTCTGCGCTCGCGGTCAATTCTTCAGCAGACGCCGCCACTTGCATCGAGATCGATTTCATCTGATTGATGATGGAACGCCATTCCTTAAGCATTCGGGCCAGCGTTTCTTCAAGCATGCCGATGTCGTCTTTACTTCCGACTTTGATATTGTCAATTGTAAGGTTTCCTTGCGAAACTTCCTGCAGCGCGACGGCGACATTGTTCAAACGACGAGTCAAAGAAAAAACAAAATAAGAATAAATGATGATTCCTGCAGCAATCACAAGTAGAGCAGGGATTACCACTTCAAAGGCGCCGTGTCCCATTCTCATTTGATAACCTATCAGAATCAAAGAAGGTAACGACATAAAAAGTAACGCAAAAAGTAGTTTCCAACGAATAGACAATCCTGTTTTCATCGTAAGATCCTCTCCCTGGGCTAAATGATGTCAACATATATAACTATCAGAACGATAGACCATGAAAAATCATTACGGGACGTTTTACGGTACATTAAATAAAACCTGTATTACAAAAGTGATGGTTTTCCCAATAAGTACCCTTGAGCTATTGGAACTTTTAGCATTTTAGCCATCGCCAAGTCTGCTTCGTTTTCAATTCCTTCTAATATTAAACATATATCTTTATCACAGTACTCTACTAAAGATTTAATAAATCTTTGTTTTCTTTTGCATTTAGAAAGATTAAAAGAAAAGTACCTATCCAACTTAATAAAATCAATCTCTAGATCGACAAGATGCCTAAAGGAATAAGAACCTTTTCCTACATCATCAAGAGCTATACCAAATCCCTGTGTTTTCAACAAAGAAATTACTTGTTTTATAGAATGAAAATCACTGATTTCCTCAGCTTCATTAATCTCAAATACTATGTTTTGTGGTTGAACTAACAAAGTAGATACAAATTCATTTATAAAATCAAGAAAATTATTATGAACCAGTGTTGATGGAAATACATTTACAAATAGCTTTACATTACTTTTTTTATATTTATTTTGATGGATATGTACAGCTTTGGAGATTGAAGACACATCTAATTGGTATAGACTCTTGAATTCTCTGGCATTATGAAACAAAACTTCCGGGTTATTTAGATGTTCTGTACGCAGAAATGCTTCATAACCGTATAGTTTCCAATCAGCAAGCCTATAAAGTGGCTGGTACAAGTGATAAAACGCCCCATCATCTATAATATTTTCTATTTCATTTGAATTCAATCTACTCATAAGACCCTCTTTTAATAACTGAAAGTTGTATTAATTAATACGTAATTCAAGAACTAACAAAATGGTCTTTTTGTTAGATTCATTATTTTAAAAAATGATGGAAGCTAACCGTTGATTTTAAAGGTTTTTTTGGACATTGATAAAAAATCGTTGAAAATTAATCTAACATATTGAACAAAAGATATGATTTAATCTTACATTTAGAAACCGACTTTATAGCAAGAAAAAATAAACTGTAGATTTTACTAAATGACCTTATTATAATTAGAATGTGATGGATAATTTTGTGATAAAATCTAACAAAAAGACCATTTTGTTATATTTTCTAATAATTTACTTTTATAATTCAAAAAACGAGTTTAGTTTTTATACTTTATTAAGAGAATCGATAGAATGAATCTTAGCCAGCTTGACTTCCAGGTGGCATTTTTTAATGATAAATAAAGCAGGGGCCGATCTGTGGAACGGTAGACCAGCAGGCTTACTCTTGTAACATTCTTACTGTGAAGTACAACGAACAAGCGGATAAGCCGTTGGATGCAAATGCATATAAGAACGCCGATACATTTACAAAGGTATGGGGTGTAATACTCCATGCTTTTTTTAAATATATACCTTGCAATACGATGCACATCGCATTACAATGATTAAAACAATAATTGAAAAAGGTGATTGGACTTGGATAAAGAGATCATGAAAGGCAGCATTGATATTCTCTTGCTTTCCCTGGTTGCCCAGCGGGAGATGTACGGGTATGAGATGGTTAAGGCGCTAAAAGAAACAAGCGGGGATTTATATAGTATGAGTGAAGGGACGCTGTATCCTGCTTTGAAGCGAATGGAGATGAAGGGATGGATCGAATCGTACTGGAAGGAGACGGAAGGAAGTAGCCGACGAAAATATTACAGGATTACCGAAGACGGAAGGAAGGAACTCAAACGGAAACTTCGCGATTGGCAATCCATCAACCGACTAATCTTCAAGTGTTCGGAGGGACTGTCATGAATCGATTTGATTCATACATCGAACAAATTCTTGAGCGGATTGAATGCGGAGAAGAAGAGCGGGGCGATATGCGAGAAGAAATACGCTCGCACTTAGAAGCGGCCAGGGAGGCCTATATGGAACAGGGATATTCGGAAGAAGAAGCTATCCGCCGTTCGGTTGCCGATTTCGGTGTCGCCGATGAAATCGGGGAAGGACTGCAGCATTCCCTGTTTCCTTATCGGAAAGAGCTGCTGACATTCATCGGGATGGGAACGATTCTTTACAGTGTCTCCGGCTATCTGCATTCACTGTTCACATACGGGGAGGCGCACGTCATCTGGGTTACACTGAGCATGATATTTGGTACGTGTCTGGTACTGGCAAGCATATATCCCGCGTACCTTGCGAACCGCAAAGTTATGCTTGGCGCTATACTTATCGGTACAACCTTTTGCGCTGCGTTCGGTTTCTTGCTGCTGGAGACGTCGGAAGATTGGTATGCTAAGCCGCTGTATGCTTTGGGAACTCTCATTGCCACGGTTTCTCTCGTTATGGTATTTATGACCGCATTAAAAGGCATTGGTTCGAAGAGTGAAAGCCCCCGGGAACGGACTGCACGTACTGTTATTCATGTGTTTAACCTGGCGATCGGCTTTGTTGTGCTCGGCTTAGCAGCCATTATGACTTATGGGGGATTAATTTTTGGGGGAGTAAGTCCTTTCTTACTTGTTCCAATTGGAATGGTAGCATTTTGGGGTTTTTCCTACTGGATGCAGTATCGGATGCGTAAGAGTCGAACGGCAGTCAGCTATTTGTTTGGCGGATTCTCCTTTATATTCATTGGCTGTGTTATCTATATGATCGTAGGAAGGATGTGACGGATTTTCCTTCTGCGCCGATTTTGTAAAACGAAGAAGGAGATAGTTATGCAGAGAAAAAGAAAAGCGATCCTGTTTGTAGCAGTAGTGCTGTTCGGATTATTCGTTCTCTGGGGACTCGGCTTTACACAGGAGAAAACACGGCGTGGAGTTCCTGACGGATTCTTTGAAGATTTTGACGTAAAAGGCCGAAAAGCTGTATTCGCTTACTCATCAGAGGGAAACGTCGGAATCTACATATCTGATATCGAGGGAAAGAATGTGAAGCTCTTAACGGAGGCTGGCAAGGACGAGAATGTGCATCATCCGGTATTCTCACCTGACGGGAAAACCGTTCTGTATCTTGCCACTCCAAAGAACAGAGAGGAAATGCGAAGCGCGCTCTATCTTATCAATACAGACGGGAGCGGGAAGCGCAAGCTGTATTCGCCTGATTCTTTGATTACGGAAGCGGTGTTTGCTCCGGATGGCAAGACGATTTACATGCTGAAAGCGGAGACGTTCAAGAATTATTCCCCGATTGCACGGCAGGACGCCCATGATTTCGATATTTATTCACTGCCGGTAAGCGGAGGTGAGCCGAAGCGGATTACGCAGTTGAAGGATTACATGCTGCAGTCACTGAGCGTGTCGCCTGATGGCAAGGATATATATGTGACGAAGTCGGATAACAGAAACTCAAAGACGGCGGAAGACATTTTCGCGGAAAAACATAAAATATTCCGCATCCCACTTACACATCCCGAGAAGTTGGAAGCTGTAACGACTAAGGGCATTACAGAAGATATATTCAATATAAGCGTATCGCCGGACAATCGGTGGATTGCGTTCAATACGATCGTGAATCCGCACCCGGGTAGGAATGAAGTGTTTCAGTATGAACTTTATGTGATGGATCGGAAGACCGGTGAAGTCCGGCGGTTGACGTATTTGAAGAAGTATACGGGAGCGGCAGTGTTCGATGAACGGAGCAAGTGGATTTATTTCATGGTGGATCAAAAATTCGGGCGGGGCCAGCCAGTCTATGAGTGGTACCGCGCAACGATCGACGGCGAAGAAGTTGAAAGAATTGCGGTCGCGGTTACGAGCCAGGGAAAATAAGCTCCCTGGCCGTTTGGCTTCTGTGTGGAAAAAGGACGGGCGGTAATGCCCGCGAGTTTTTCTTATAAAAATTCTGCGGAAAACTTTTTCTTATCTTGAAGTTTACGTTAACGTTAATGTTAGAATTTGATTAGTCAGAATGTTTGGATAAGAGGTGGTGAAACTGGAAACATACAGTATCTCGCAATTGGCGCAGGAATTTAGCATTAGTACCCGTACGATTCGATATTATGAGGAACTGGGCATCATCAAACCGCAGCGCAACGAAGGTGGACAGAGGGTATACCTGAAAAAAGACAGAGCAAGACTGCGCCTGATTTTTCGGGGCAAGAAATTCGGATTTTCACTTGCGGAAATTAAAGAAATGATTGAACTGTTCGATGTGGACCCGACAGGGAAAAAGCAATTGGAGCGGACAATGGAGTACGGACGGAAAAAAATTGAAGAAATCGACGGACGCATCCGGGAGTTAACCAATCTGCGGAATGAGATTGAGCATTTATACGAAGATTTTCAGAAACGAATAAACGGGTGAAGGCGGGAAGAGAATGAATATTTCTGAACTGCTGGCGCGTAATGCGCGCAAGTATCCAGAGCGGGAAGCAATCGTGAATGGGGCCGAGAGAGTTACGTACCGGACTTTCGATCAAGATGTGAATACGCTTGCCTACGGACTGCGGGAGTTAGGAATCTCGCAAGGCGATAAAGTCGTCTTATTTATGCCGAATACAAAAGAGTTTCTCTATACGTATATTGCCGTCATGCGCCTGGGCGCAGTGATTGTTCCGGTTAATGCGAAGCTGACAGGAACGGAACTTGATTATATTCTCGGGCATAGCGATGCCAAAGCGGTGTTCGTTCATGAGCATCTTTTTCCGGTGATCAAAGCCTTAGCTTTACCTGCCCGAATGGTTAGCGTAAAGACGGGAGCGGCTGTGGAAGGATGGATTTCATTCGAAGCGCTGCTGTCTGTTCCTGTTTCCGAAGAATTTATATGCCAGATGAAAGAAGATGACGAAGCCACTATTTTATACACATCCGGCACGACCGGTAAGCCCAAAGGTGTTGTTTTTACGTATCGAAATATTCTTACGGCCGCCACAATGATGTGCATAGAGATGACGATGAACCCGGAAAGCCGCATTCTGCATATGATGCCGCTTAGCCATTCGGCGCCGCTCCACCTCTTCTTCGTATCCGGCTTATATGTGGGAGCTGCACACATTCTGGCACCTGTATTCACGCCGGAACTGTTGCTGGATCTGGCGTCACGCGAAAAGATTACGCATTTCTTCGGAGCTCCTGTCGCCTATCTGTTTACGGCTAAACATCCAAGGATTGCTGAATATGATTTATCGTCTGCCAAGTATTGGGTTTACGGAGGAGCCCCGCTCGGTACAAAAGAAGTGCAGGTAGTCCAGCAGGCGTTTCAAACTGAAAACCTGGTGTGTGTATACGGCTTGACGGAGGCGGGACCGAACGGAACGCTGTTAAAAGCGGAAGAACACGCACATAAGGCAGGCAGCATCGGACGAAGGGCGGCATTGAACTGCGAGCTAAGAATTGTAGATGCAGATGGCAAGGATGTAGCCGGGGATGAAGTCGGCGAAATTGTGTTGCGCGGCGAAGGTACAATGAAAGGCTACTATAAAGATGAAGAGTTGACCGCGGACACTATCCGCGGAGGATGGCTCTATACGGGAGATATGGCCCGGTTCGACGAGGACGGGTACATCTGGGTAGTGGATCGGAAAAAAGACATAATTATTTCCGGCGGAGTTAACATCTTTCCAAAAGAAATCGAAGATGTGCTATCCGCCCATCCGGCTATTGCCGAAGTGGCTGTTGTTGGAGTGCCGCATCCGGAATGGGGTGAGACGGTCAAAGCGTTTATCGTTCCAGCGACAGAGATGGTCGATATTGAGATGGAATGTAAGCGCTTCCTGAAAGGGAAGCTGGCTGATTACAAAATCCCGAAGCTGTATGAAACCATTGCCCAACTTCCGCGCAATGCGACCGGAAAAATTATAAAAACGACACTCAGGGAAGCGAAGACGCAAGAGGCTACTGGTTAACGCCAAGTTGCGAGAGAAAGAATCGCTAGAATGGTTATTCAATCAATAACGCTATTATTGACAAAGGGAGAGTGGATCATGAATTTTTTCCGGGAAGACCCTAATCTGGCATTTGTTCTCCGGCAGTATCTTGATGAAGATTTTTACACATGGGCGGAGAAAGAACTGGATGAATTCGGACAGCTATGCGGTACGGACATTGACCGCCGTGCCGTGCATACCGACCGGGAAGGACAGCCACGGCTGATTAAATACGATAAATTAGGCAACGACATATCGGAAATATGGGTGAACGAGGGGTACAGACAGACGGTTGCCGATACGTATAATAGAGGCATTGTCGGTTATATTCATAAGGAAATCCCGACATTGGGCCGTAGAGGGAACTATGTATACTCGTATGCGCAAGGCTATTTGCTATCTCAGGCAGAGGCAGGTTTTTATTGTCCCGTGACTCTCACGATGGCAACGGCGTACCTGCTTGAGCAGTATGCAGATGAAGCGGTGAAGCAGAAATTCCTTCCTCACGTTATCTCCACGGGAGAAAGAGAGCTATATGAGGGTGCAACTTTTCTGACCGAACGGCAGGGCGGTTCGGACGTAGGTGCGAACGAAGTGAAAGCCGTGCAGCAGGGAGACGTGTATAAACTATACGGCGAGAAATATTTCGCCAGCAATGCCGGAACGTGTGGCGTGGCGATGGTGCTTGCGCGAAGAGAGGGAGGGCCGGATGGAAGTAAAGGACTGAGTTTATTTGCAGTACCGTGGCGCAAAGAGGATGGTTCGGTCAACCATCTGCAAATACGAAGATTAAAAGATAAACTCGGCGTACGTGCCGTTCCGTCGGCGGAAGTGGTGTTCGAAGGGGCGGACGCATACCTGGTAGGCGCTCCATCCAAAGGATTCTACTATATGATGGAAGCGCTGAACCTGTCCCGCGTGTGCAATGCGGTCGCATCAATAGGCATTATGCGGCGGGCATTTTTAGAAGCGAAAAACTACGCATACCAGCGCAGCGCATTCGGTAAACAACTGGCCGACTTCCCGATGGTACAGGAGACGCTCGCGAACATGGCTGCCACACAGGAGGTTGAGACTAGTGCCGTCTTTTCGATTATGCCCTTGTTCGAACGAGTCATGATGCAAAGACAACAGGTATCCGAAGAAGAAATCGCGATGAACAGGCTGCTGATTGCCCTGCTGAAGGCGGAAACCGCAGAACAGGCGATTCACTTCTCCCATGAAGCGATTGAGATGCATGGTGGAAACGGGTATATTGAGGATTTCGTGACGCCACGGCTGCTAAGAGATGCCCAGGTTCTGACCGTATGGGAGGGGACCGCCAATATTTTGGGACTTGAAGTGCTGCGGTTGATTCGCAAATACCGGGTACACGAAAGTTTCACGGCGTATATCCGTAAAGAACTAAATGCGTTGCCAAAAGAGTGGAAAGAACGGAAAGAAATTGTCCTGCAAGGCTTATCGCAGTTGGAAGAAATGATGACGGGGCTGGCAACCCAAACATACGAGGTACAGACCTACCACTGCAAAAAAGTAGCGAGGCTAATGGTCAAATTGTACGAAAGCGTCATCGCCCTGAAGGATGCGGTGATCGGTGGGAAACGAAAAGAAATTATTGCCGACCTTTATTTACGTAAAGCCTGGGGACATGAAGTTATTGATTTGGAAATGCTTCCGGTTCGCCATTTTGATTTATTGATGAATAAAGAAGCAAAGGTTGAAGCCCGGTTATAAGAATAAAGTGAATGGAACATCCGCCAGCATGGTGGATGTTTTTCTTTAGGTTTTTTTATTTTATTCAAAAATGAATTTAATGATTCAAAATTGAATAAATTGTGCACTCTTTATTCACATGTTATGTACCGTATGCAATATCCCTATTTTTTCTCTTTTCTTCTCACCACAACAGCTATGTGAATGTCGCAAGTATGATTTATATAATTGGCATTAAATTTGCAATTTTGTAAATAGACAATCACAGAAACAAACAAAATAGTAAGAATAGGAGTGTGTGTGCATGACAGAACATAACTGGGGGCATCTTGTTCAAAATATGCCGAACCTGTTGGCGCCAACGATGGCAAAGGATCACCCGAACCTACCCGTAGTAAAAGAGGAAGGGTGCTATTATTACGGACTTAACGGCAAAAAATATCTGGACTTCACCTCCGGCATCGCCGTGACCAACACCGGCCACCGCCACCCTAAGGTCGTACAGGCAATTAAGGATGCGGCTGATAGCCTGCTGCATGGGCCATCCGGCGTCATTATGTATGAATCGCTGCTTCGTCTGGCGGAACGGCTTATCGAAATTATGCCCAGAGGATTGGACTGCTTCTTCTTTGCCAACAGTGGCACGGAAGCCATTGAAGGCGCAATCAAGCTGGCCAAGCATGTCACAAGGCGTCCGTATGTCGTGTCGTTCACCGGCTGCTTCCATGGACGTTCCCTGGGCGCGCTCAGCGTAACCACATCTAAAAGCAAATACCGGAAGTTCCTACAGCCGAATGGGCTGACGTATCAAATCCCGTACGCCCAGCCGAAAGAGTGCCCGCCGGGTCAGGATGTGGAACGATACTGCGTAGAGAAGCTAGAGAAGGACGTGGCCGCATTATTTAAGCATCAGGTGACCCCGGAAGAAGTGGCCTGCTTTATTTTGGAACCGGTGCTGGGGGAGGGTGGCTATGTCGTTCCTCCGCAAGCATGGCTGCGCAAAATCCGGGAGATTTGTGACGAGCATGGGATTCTGTTGATTTTCGACGAGGTACAGACCGGATTTGGCCGCACGGGCGATTGGTTCGCTGCCCAGACGTTTGGCGTCACGCCGGATATTATGGCGATCGCTAAAGGCATCGCTTCCGGGCTGCCGCTCAGCGCCACGGTCGCGTCGAAAGAATTGATGAAACAGTGGCCGCTCGGCAGTCACGGCACGACGTTCGGAGGCAATCCGGTTGCATGCGCCGCAGCGCTGGCTACCCTGGATGTGTTCAGGGAGGAACGGCTGCTCGATAACTGCCGGGAGGTCGGATCGTATGCGCGCGCACGGCTGGACGCACTAAAGGAAAAGCACCCGGTAATCGGCGACATCCGCTCTGTCGGTCTAATGATCGGTATCGAAATTATCGATCCGCGAACGGGTGAGCCGAATGGAGACGGATTGATGAACATTCTGAATCGCTGTCTGGAAAAAGGCGTGCTGTTCTACCTGTGTGGCAACAGCGGAGAAGTCATCCGCATGATTCCGCCGCTCACCGTGACCAAGGAGCAAATCGATGATGGCCTGCAGATGCTGGATGAGGCGCTTACGGAATATGAGAATGAAATCGGCCTGCATACCGCATCGACCGTTGTAAGCAAGTAAACAACAAATAAAAAATGGGGGCGGCTAGCTTATGAGCATACTTGATACACTTGTCATTCTTCTATACTTTTTTATCTTAATCTCTGTAGGGGTAGCCGGGGTCAGAAAAGCGAGGACATCGGAAGATTTCGCGCTGGCGGGCCGGAACCTGGGACTGTTTATCTATCTGGGATGTCTTGCTGCTGTTATTCTTGGCGGGGCATCTACCATTGGTACGGCCAGGCTGGGGTATGAGTTCGGAATTTCCGGCGTCTGGTTCGTAGCAATGATGGGGTTAGGGATTACGATACTTGGCGTATTCTTCGCCCGCCGGATTTATGGTGCAAATGTAACGACAATCAGTGAACTGCTGGGACGTCGTTACGGCAAGCAGACCCGGTTGCTCAGTGCGCTGGTGGCTGCCGTCTATACGCTTATGGTATCCGTTACGCAGGTCATCGGCATGGGAACGATTATCAACGTGGTACTCGGTTGGAATTTAACAACGTCGATGCTGGTGGGCGGAGGTATTGTTCTGTTTTATACCATCCTCGGCGGGATGTGGAGCGTAACGATGACCGATATTATCCAATTTATTGTCATGACAGTCGGAATCTTCGTTTTTATGCTTCCGATTAGTGTATCTTCCGCCGGTGGATGGGAAGGACTGACGGCCAAGCTGCCTGCGGCGCATTTTGATCTCTCGTCTATGGGTGCAGATAAAATCTTCCAGTATTTCTTGCTTTATGTGCTGGGCATGGTTGTCTCACAGGATATCTGGCAGCGTATTTTCACGGCGAAAACAATGAAGATTTCCCGAAACGGTGCCATCTATGCGGGAATCTACAGCGTGGCCTATGCGCTTGCTTTAAGTGTTATCGGTATGTGCGCGCTGGCCGTGCTGCCCGGGATAAAGGACACACAAAATGTATTTGCTTCCATGGCGCTGGAAGTTCTTCCGTCCGGACTTCTGGGGTTGATTCTGGCCAGTGTATGCTCTGCGCTGATGTCTACGGCTTCCGGTACACTGCTGGCGTCGTCTACGCTGGTGACACACGACATTCTGAAGCAGTATTGGTTCAAGGATATCAGTGACGAGAAATTTGTATTAATGTCACGTATCATCACGCTGCTCATTGGTGCTCTGGCCATTACGTTCGCTATCTGGATTCAAGACGTACTGGTGGCGCTGGACGTAGCGTACGCCATTCTGTCAGGTGCCATCTTTATTCCGGTGGTGATGGGTTTCTTCTGGAAAAGGGCAACGCAGAAAGCGGGCTTCTATTCCATTGTTGTCGGTACGATCGTAGTATTGGCCGGGCTGGCCATTGAAGGGATCACATCTACGAATCCGATTATGTACGGCATGGCGGCCAGCCTGCTGACAATGATTGTCGTATCGTATGTAACGCCTGCCGATTCGACTTCTGTGCTCGAAGCGTTTAAAGAAAGGGCAGAAGAGGAAGAAGCGGGAAGCGAAGAGACGGGCAAAGTTAGCAGCATGCTTTAATAAATAACGAACGGTAGAAAGAAAAAGCGGAGTCAGCCAGAAGAGGCTGTACTCCGCTTTGTGTGTTTATTTTACGTTCCATATAATTTCTTGTTTAATTTGCGCATCTTTAATCAGATTGTACATCGGGCAGCGCTGATATAGTTTTTCTTTTAGTTCATCTAGCTTCTCTTTCCCCTCAGCAATTGCTATATCGATGGTTGTGATAATTTGCTGGAAGTGGGGTGACACGTCGGCCGTGCCAAACATGCCGCGCCGATCCACGTTTCCTGTGCTTTCGAGAGAGATGTTCGCAATCCGTATGCCCAGCTCGCGGGCAATTGTCTCGATGACGACCTGAAGACAGCCGTTATAGGAGCCCAGCACATATTCCAGCGGTGTCGGACCTTTGTTTGTGCCGCCGATTTTCTCCGGTTCATCAATCGTGAACGAGAAATCGCGCACGTGGTGCACCGTCTCCATATTGCCTTTCCACTCCGTTCTGGCGCGGACTTTTCGAATCTCTTTCGTCGCTTCGTTCTCTATTATTTGTGTCATGGATGTATCTTCTCCTTCTCTTTTCTTAGCGTGCGGATGCTGTCTTTTTCTCCGGTATGTTATACGCTTCTTTTTGATTTCTGGACGCCGTGAATGTCATAAGCGCGAAAAACGCGCTGATGCAAACGATGAACAGGCCGAGCCCCAGCAATCCCTTTTCATAGAGCCAGGAGAAATTGAGTGCGGTAAGCGCGGCGGCAACCACGCCAATCGCAAGACAGCTTTGTCCCAGAGTCGCACGTCCCGCATCTGGATTCCAGGCAATGCGCCCGGCGTTCTCTACAAGCGTTACCGCCACGAGCGTCAGAATGTTGGCGATCATGCCCGGCCATACCGGATGGGTGTTCAGGAAGAAGTCATTGATTTTCCAGTCGCTCAGATGGTACCAGAACAGACCGGTAAACGAGCCGATCGCCATTGCGGCGAATACCGCTCTTCGTGTCGCAAGCGGCCAGAACAGGGCTGCGAGTACCGGTGCGAATGTCGCCGAGTTGCGGGTTACCCAGGCAAGGATGTTCCACCATGCCGACTGTTCGGCACGCAGGGATGCGAACACGACCATTAGCACCGTCAGCAATGCCAGCGACCACTTGGTGTAGCGGATATATGTCTGTTCGCTTTGCCCAGGATTCACCGCTTCCCCTACGTCTTTACCGAGGCTGGTAGCGCCCGAGAATTGGCAGGGAGCTCCCCAGCTAAGCGCGCACGCCCAGAAACCGAGGAAGAATAGGGCGACCAGCGGTGCAGGCAGGGTTTGCATCAAGTACTGCGGGATAGCAATCAATCCGCGTGTCTCTTCGGGAACGGCACTGGCGGCAGCCAATCCGAACACCACCGCACCGATAATCAGCGGAATTCCCAGAATAGCCGCCCACAGCAGTCCGCGTTTTCCTTCTTCCGGCGTACGGCATGACAGCGCCATTTGAAAGGCCGCCTGCGCCAGAACGACATTGACGATAAAGGTGCCAAACCAGGCGACAATCGTTTGCACGCCTGCGCCGGACAACGAATACATCTGCGGTTTGGCCGCGGCGAATTCCTTCAAGCCGTCGATGCCCGGATAGATGAATACAGCTAAGAATCCGACTGCCAGCATGATATAGAACACAATTGTGTTTAGCAGCTGCGTATAGCCGATGGCCCACATGCCGCCAAACTGCAGGTATGCGAACAGCAGAACGGCAGTCAGCGCCACCGATCCCAAAAGCGAAATGCCGGTAAAAACATGAAGGGCAGAAGCGAACGCCAGCGCCGTGGCCACGGACCACATCGGGAAGGCGAAGGCGGTAATCGCGCCGCCGAGTGCGCGGGCTTTTCTTCCAAAATGGTCTCCGATAAGTCCCGATACCGTAATCACGAGTTTTTTGCGGAACGGAGCGATCAGCAGGGTGGCGATGAGCAGTACCTGCAGCGTCTCTGCCACGCCGTACCAGACGGCGGAGACGCCTTTCAGATACGAGAGTTCAATAATTGAGATAAAGGAAGAACCGGAGAATAGACCGGTAATGCATACTGTTACGAACAGTGTGCTAAAGTTTCGGCCCCCCACGAAGTACCCGCTTCCTCCGGCGGCTTTTCTGCGGGCGATTCGGCCGATCGAAATCAATAAAGCGGTGTAGGCGAGTGCCAGAAACACAAACCAGTAACCAACCGTTGTCATCGTTTTTAACTCCTTTCGCTGTATAGGTTTACTTGGTTTAGTGCAGAAGAAGAAAGAGTGAATGGCCTATGTCATAATAAAAATCCCCTTCTCACAGAAGAAGGGGATGTACAGACAAATCCTTCTCCTTATCTGCCAGAAAAATACTTCTGCTGGAAGTAGCACCTTGTGCTGCGCACAGGTTGCTGAGACGTCATCGGGCCAGATCCCTCGATCTCTCTGGATAAGAAAAATAAAGAATAGTAAATATGAAATTGTATTCTATATTAAATGTATTATTCCGACCTGTCAATATGGTTTTAAATAAAAACTTCTTTTTCAGTTTCTTCTTTTGAAAAATGAGCAGAAGAAACCATAATATTTTCAAATCATGCAGTATTTCTCACAATGATTGTTACAGTGGAAGACGGAGCCGGAACCGGAACGTATTTTTACCGTGCGAGAAGGTGCATGCACAGCGAGAAGTTCATATATATGGTATGGACGTAAGGATAGGAGGCGCAACAGGATGATTATCCGAAATATAGAGGTAAAACGGCAGACGATTCCGTTGAAAAAACCTTTTAAGACGGCACTGCGTACGGTGGTCAACGCGGAATCAGTGCTTGTGAAAGTCACGACGGAGAGCGGGTTTGCGGGGTGGGGAGAAGCGCCGTCAACGGTAGTAATTACAGGTGATAGTTTAGATAGCATCGAATCAGCCATTTTAAATGTCATGCGGCCTCAGCTTATTGGTGAAAACTTGCTGGCGCATGAACGGGTTTTTCATATTATCCATCAATCTATGGTCGGCAGCAGCAGCGCCAAGGCGGCGCTCGATATGGCATTATACGATATTTTAGCCCAGCGCTGCGGGCTTCCGCTCTATCAATTCTTAGGAGGGTACCGTAATCAGATTGAGACTGACTATACGGTTAGCGTTAACTCGCCGGAAGAGATGGGTGAAGATGCCACCCGTTATATTGCGGCAGGCTTCAATGTGTTAAAGATTAAGGTTGGAAAGGACAACGTGCAGGAAGACATCGCTCGTATTAAAGAGATTCGCAGCCGTGTCGGCAGCCAGATTAAGATTCGGCTTGATGCAAATCAGGGCTGGCAGGTGAAAGACGCCGTTCGCTCAATTCGCAAGATGGAGGACATGGGACTCGACATCGAATTGGTCGAGCAGCCTGTTAAAGCATACGACCTCGAAGGTTTGAAAACGGTAACCGACGCGGTGAATACGCCGATTATGGCGGATGAAAGTGTATTCTCCCCGGTGCAGGCGTTTGAGGTACTTAAGCGCAGGGCGGCCGATCTGATTAATATTAAATTGATGAAAGCAGGCGGCATTTATAAAGCCCAGATGATTAATTATATGGCAGAAGAATGCGGAGTCGAGTGCATGGTCGGCAGCATGATCGAATCACGCCTTGCCGTGACTGCCGCCGCGCATTTCGCCGCCAGCAAAAAGAACATTACGCGTTTCGATTTCGATGCGCCGCTTATGATGGCAACAGACATAGTGGAAGGCGGGGTGCGGTATACGGGCCGATTGCTTACGCTGCCTGACAGGCCGGGACTCGGCATCGATGGCGTTAGTGCCGGTACAAATGAAGGAGTGGGGCAAGTATCATGATGAAAGCAGAGCGAAACAAGCAGGCGGTGGCTGTTGCGGTGGCCACCGTCTGGACCACCCCCGATTCGCCGCGCGATATCGACACTCCGGCACTGCAAAACCCGGTTGATATAAAAGGATGGCTTACAGGCATGAGCCTGGATGACAAACTTGAACTATGTCAGAATAATCTCGTGCAGACCCAGGCGCTGTACGGTACGATGGTAGAAATTCTCGAAGAGGTGGGCGACTGGATCAAAGTCGCCATTCCAGACCAAGCCTCCCGTAAAGAAGTACGAGGATATCCGGGCTGGATTCCCCGCCTTCAACTGAAAGACAATAATGAGTACACAGATGCACTGGAACAGGGGCTATGGGCAGTCGTATCCCGGCCGAAAGCGAAGCTGTACAAAAATCGGGAAGAAAGCGGGATCACGTTGAGCTTTCTTACACGTCTGCCTGTACTGTCGCAGGAGGACGTATCGATTACTGTGGCGACTCCGGACGGTCCGCAGATGCTTAAGACATCGGACGTAACTGTGACGGACGGAAGCGAGCGCAAAGACGAACGGACCGGACTTCGCATTCTTGAGGCGGGTAAGACTTTCCTTGGACTCCCGTACCTGTGGGGCGGTATGTCGGCATTCGGATACGATTGCTCAGGGTTTGCCCATTCCATGCACCGTTCGCAGGGCATTCTCATTCCGCGTGACGCGTCCGAGCAGGCGCGATGCGGAAAAGAGATCGCCCCTGAAGATCTGGCGCCGGGCGATTTGCTGTTTTTTGCGTATGAGGAAGGCAGGGGGGCGATTTATCATGTCAGTATTTATGCGGGCGGCGGCATGATGATTCATTCGCCTGAAACGATCAAATCCATTGAAATCATTCCGTTATGTGGCTACAAATATGAAAAAGAACATTGCATATCGCGGCGCTACTGGGAATAAACACAGGAGGTATATGCATCGGCAAGGAGGGACGGATTGCGGGAGAGAAAAACTGGTTAATAGTGAAAAGTCTGAAACGGTATTTTTCCCTGGGCAAAGGCCAACTGCTAAAGGCGATCGATGACGTATCGCTCGACATCTGCGAAGGGGAAGCATTCGGTCGTTTGGCTATTGAAGCGGCACAGAATGCATACGGGAAAACAAACCAGGGTAAAAAGAGAAAAGAAGGGGGGCGAATCGCTTGATTACGACGTTAGCGCTGACGGACGAACTGGATTTGGTGGAGAATGTCCACCTTGACCAGCTATCTTCTCCTCATATTTTGTGGTATTGGGTAGATTTTCATGCTCCTACCGAAGAAGAAGGAAAGCTATTGGATACATATTTTCATTTTCACCCGCTGGCTGTTGAAGATTGCTTTCACTTTCGGCAGCGGCCGAAACTCGATTATTACGGGGAATATAATTTCTTTGTGCTTCATGCACTGAACCAGCAGACGCTGGATGCCGAAGAGGTGGATATGTTCATCGGCAAAAATTTTATCGTGACGTTCCATCTTACCTCGCTCCGTGAAATTCAAGAAGTGTGGGAGAAGGTATGGACCAATCAGAGTGTCTGTAAGGAAGGGCCGGTCTATATTGCGTATTTGATCATGGATAAACTGGTCGATTATTATTTTCCGGCTGTATATGAGATTGAAGATAACCTTAACGAGTTGGACAGCACCATTAAGGAGGGCTTCAGCCGACGTTTGATGGAGGAAGTATTTGAGATTCGGGGTGATTTGATTAAGCTGCGGCGCATTGTCAGTTCCATGCAGGATTTGCTGTATCGAATTTTAAATTCGGAGAGACTTGGGGAATTTAAGGAATCACGCGTATATTTTACCGATGTGTATGACCACTTGCTCCGACTATCGGAGATTGTGGATGCAAGCCGCGATATTACGGCAGATATGCGAGACAGTTATATTTCGCTTACTTCGCACAGGATGAATAACATCATGGTGACTCTTACCATTATTTCGTCGGTTTTTATTCCACTTACTTTTATTGCCGGGGTATACGGCATGAATTTTGAATATATGCCGGAACTGAAATGGAAGTACGGATACTTCTTCGTATGGGCAATTATGCTTACAGTAGCAGGAGCGATGTTCTGGTGGTTCCGCCGCAAAGGCTGGTTTGATATGTAGACAGGAGAAAAGACGGGAAAAGACACCCGTCTTTTTCCACACTGAAATTGCACCTTTTTTCTTTTCTTTGTTTGTTTCGTACGACGAACGTTGCCCGCTCATCCATTTGTTTCGGCTGTTCTGTTGGCTCCTATTAGTTTGTTTGTTGATAAACAATTGTATGGTACAATATACATTCTGAGAAGATTCTAGCTTAATGCAAGAGGAGACAACAGGAATGTTATGAAACAAACAGAGCAATGGACTTCAAAACTTGGGTTTATTCTGGCGGCTGCCGGCTCGGCCATCGGTCTGGGGGCGATTTGGAAGTTTCCGTATGTGGCGGGGACGAGCGGAGGCGGGGCCTTTTTTCTTTTATTCTTATTGTTTACCGTCCTCATTGGATTGCCGCTCTTGCTCGGCGAATTCGTAATTGGTCGCAGCACCCAGCAGGAGGCGATTACGGCGTACAAAACGATTGCCCCGAATTCCGGCTGGCATTGGATTGGAAAGCTGGGGGTCGCGACCTGCTTTATTCTTCTATCGTTCTATAGTGTTGTTGGAGGCTGGATTCTCCTGTACTTATTCCGCAGCGCAACCGGACAGCTTATAGGTGAAATGCAGGCGTACGATAAATTGTTCGAGCAGGTCATTACCGATCCGGTGCTGTCGGTTGGAGCACAGTTTGTGTTTATTCTTCTGACTATCGTGGTCGTAGCCCGCGGTGTGCAAGAAGGGATCGAGAAAGCGAACAAATATATGATGCCTGCGCTGTTTGTTCTGTTTCTCGTCCTGATTGTCCGCTCGCTCACACTGGATGACGCAATGAAGGGGGTAACGTTCTTTCTTCAGCCTGACTTCTCCAATCTGACATCGGAGTCGGTGCTGTACGCGATGGGACAATCGTTCTTCTCGTTGAGCGTTGGGGTATCCGTTATGGTTACATATAGCTCGTATCTGGCGAAAAACGAAAGCCTGCCACGTTCGGCAGTATCGATTGTAGGATTGAATCTGGCTATTTCTTTGTTGGCGGGGCTGGCAATCTTCCCCGCGGTATTCTCGCTGGGAGTCGAGCCGACGGCCGGACCCGGACTCTTGTTTATAGTGCTGCCGTCTGTTTTTGCCAAAATCCCACTGGGCGGTTTGTTCCTTATGGTTTTCCTGGCGCTGTTCCTGTTTGCCACACTGACTTCGGCGTTTTCGATGCTGGAGATTATTGTAGCTTCGCTGGCCAGGGACGATATGGAAAAACGGAAGAAAACAACCTGGATTACGGGTTTGCTAATCTTCGTGGTAGGCATTCCGTCTGCGCTTTCCTACGGAGTGTGGAGCGAGATGACGATTTTCGGCAAGAGTATCTTTGATGCGGCCGATTTTCTCGTCAGCAATATTCTGATGCCGCTCGGCGCTTTGCTGATTGCCATTTTTGTTCCGCTGAAAATGAAGCGGGAAGTGCTGGTAGCCGAGATTAGCGCAGGCTCGAATAACGGAAAGCGCTGGTTCGCGGTATGGCTTCTGCTGCTTCGCTATCTTGTGCCGGTCGCCATTATCATCGTATTTCTGGACGTTATTGGTATTATTTAACGAAGGACAACTGCTAAATTTACAGAATCTCCATGTTTGATGGCCGATGTTTTTGGTAAAATAATAGGAGAACCAAGAGATCCTATTATATAAGGAGGGCAATGTTATGCCATTTCTTCCTGGAGATCGTTTGCGGAATCTTGATATGCTGAAGCGGGAGTTCATAAACATGTTTCCGGATATCGTGCCGGAGCTGAATTCTCCGCGTATTGACGTGTATGAGACGGAGACGCATGTAGTGGCGTCCTGCGAAATTCCCGGGCTTGAAAACAAAGAGGATATCGACATCCATATCGAAGATCATACACTGACGTTGAGCGGCACAATTCATAAAGTGCACGAAGTACGGGAAGAACAGTTATACAGAAGAGAGCGTTTCTCCGGCCGTTTTGAGCGCACGGTGTCCCTGCCGGCGGCCGTGACGGCGGAAGAGACGAAGGCCAGCTACAAGAACGGTATTCTTGAGATTCGGATGCCGAAGGCGAAGCTGGACCGCAGGAAAAAAGTCGACATTGATTTCTTGTAGATCTTATGAATATATTTAGAGAAAGGAGCCGCTCCCGGCTCCTTTCTTGTTTGAGGGGGGAGGGAGAAAAGGAATACATGAAGGAAGCAGACGGTCAAGAAATCAGGAGATGCCATGCAGATGGGAAAGCGTCGTTCGCTCTGTATTTTTACACACCGCTGTGCGGTACATGCGGGATCGCCGAGAAAATGCTTACGGTTATCGAAGCGGCAGTACCTACACTACCGTTGTATAAATGCAATATTAATTTCGCTCCGGAGCTGGCCCGGGAGTGGGAAATCGAAAGTGTTCCCTGTCTGGCGCTCATAGAAGAGGGGAAGCTTACGCAGAAAATATACGCCATGCGATCGGTTCCATATTTATATGGGGTTCTAAAACGTTTTATGGATACAGAAAGATAACGGCCGTATTGTGCGCCGCTTTTCCGTATTATCTTTTTGATTTCGGACATTTGTTTTTTGATGTAACAAGCATTCTGTAAGAATAAAAATAACGAAAAACAGGCGACGCGTTTCGCCTGTTTTTTGTATTCGTTAGCCGCGGCGCAGGTTGCCAAGTTCGTTTACGATGGCTTCGAGCTCACTGGTGCTGAATGTGTCTTTTCTCATTACCATGTCGTACAGGTCGTGTAAATCCTCATACTTCTCTTCATCAAAATGAGAAGGTTTAATTGCCGCTACATTTACAACACGAAGCTTGCTTTTAATGCCTTCAATCATAAATTCAATATTTTCGCTCGATTTCTTCGATAAATCCATCTCGTCATCCCCCCGTATGCATGTGTTACTTATTGTACCATGTTTTTCGATATCATTCCCTTTCCGATGCGCATTGTGCCGCTGTTTTCTTTTTGTGGCCCGTCAAATTTTATCTTTTAATATCGGCTGGTTATAATAAAGTAATAGGCAGGGCAGATTTCATAAGAGGGAGAGGAACAAATATAATGACAGACAAACATGCCATTACAGCAGATGAATTCGCAGCTAAATATAATGCCGGGGAATTGGACGATGCCTGCATTATAGATGTGCGTGAGCCGTATGAATGGGAGGCCGGGCACCTGGATAAGGCACATCATATACCGATGAACACGGTGCCGTCCCGTATGAATGAGTTGGACAAAACAAAAACGATGTATATTATCTGCGCCCATGGTGTCCGCAGTTGGCATGTTACCCAGTATTTACTTGGTAACGGATTTGATAATGTAATTAACGTCGAAGGCGGAATGGCCGACATTGAACATCATGTAAGATAGAAGAAGGGCGGCTGCCTTTTTGTGGTACGAAGGAAAAGAGAGAAGAGAACGAGGATACGATTTCAATGGAGAAAAGGCGCGTCGCAGAAGCGAGCGCGCCAGCTATTATCTATTAGCCTAGAATGAAAAAATAGAAAACAAGCGCCAGGGCAAAGCGATAGATGGCAAACGGCGTCAGGCTGATTCGTTCGATTAGCTTCAGAAACGAAACAATCGCGATCGCCGCCACGACGAATGCCGTTATAAACCCGGCAGCAAAGAAGCCAAAGTCATTTGCCGATAAGTGATTCCAGTTCTTGAGCAAGTCAAGGCCGCTTGCGCCCATCATGATCGGAATCGCCATGATAAAGGTAAACTCGGCGGCCGCTTTCCGGCTTGTCCCAAGCAGAAGCCCCCCGGCAATCGTAGCACCCGAGCGGGAGAAGCCCGGCCACAGCGCCAGACACTGGAACAGACCAATGCCAAGCGCCTGCTTATAGCTAATGTCATCAACAGTCTCCGCTATGGTACGGGGCCGCATCTTTTCAGCCACAATAATCAGGATACCGCCCGCGATAAGGCTGAGCAATACAGTCATCGAAGAGAACAGCTTGTCTTTAATGAAATCGTGCAGCACTACCCCGGCTACACCGGCAGGAAGAATACCGATAAAAATGTGCAGCAGGTTGAGCTGCGGGCGTCCGGTCTTCTCTCTTCCGATGCCCAGCAGACGCAAAATCCGCCGCCAGAAAAGAAACAGTCCGGCACAGACAGAGCCAAGTTGAATGACGATCTCGAATGTCTTCCATTTCTCTTCCGTTGCGCCCAATAATTCTGCCGTCAGAATCATATGACCGGTAGACGATACCGGCAAGAATTCGGTAAGGCCTTCTACGATACCGAGAATAATCGCAATGATATATTGTTCCATATTATCCTCCAAACCCACCTCCAATTTTTAAGCAGCCTGTTCACCAGAGAATATTATATAATTAGACCGATAAGGTCACCACCTTTTTTTGAAAAATAAGCGTTTTTATAGAAGTCGAAACTAGGCATATAAGGGGAGTTACGGAATGAAATACATAACAAATCGGTCAACAGACCCACGTTACAATCTGGCGCTTGAGGAATATGCGGTGAAATATTAAACCAGGTTATCTGACATACAAAGAAGCTATCCCCGCCAGGCCAGGATAGCTTCTTTAGTTATAGTGTAGGAAAGCATATGTTGCTTTACAGTGATAAAGCAACATATGCTTT
>NZ_BJXX01000161.1 GCF_007991215.1 Aneurinibacillus danicus | reverse complement strand
GGCAACGTCCGCGAGTTTTTCTCATATTAGTGTGGATGAGCTTTTAACGGGACGGGTTTAAAAATTCACGAATAATACCGACGAGCTTATTCGGCCCTTCATA
This sequence comes from Aneurinibacillus danicus, assembly GCF_007991215.1. Classification (GTDB taxonomy): domain Bacteria; phylum Bacillota; class Bacilli; order Aneurinibacillales; family Aneurinibacillaceae; genus Aneurinibacillus; species Aneurinibacillus danicus. The sequence continues at coordinate 3,643 of NZ_BJXX01000161.1, read as the reverse complement.
CATGCTCATATGTCCGACATTCGATAGGGTTTCGGACGTAACCAGCCCCTGCTCGACAGAGAATGTCTTATCCGGCGAAATCAGCTGATCATCTGCGCCGGCGACGAGAAGCACGGGCAGATTCCGCATCCGGCAGGCCGGTAGAGTGAATAAGTCCGAACGCTTTTAGCCGATCTGAGTATTTCTCGGCGAACGCAAGCGTCACATAACCGCCTAGCGAATGACCCAATAGTGTTGCTTCGGAAATGTCCAGTGCGTCCAACATCTGCTTAATGTCTTCTGCGAACAGGTCCATTGAATACGTACCCACGGAAACGGCACTGTCCCCGTGGCCGCGTAAGTCGGGAGCAAGGACCCGGTAGTCTCTCTCAAGCTCGGGAATGATATATTCCCAATACGCCGAACTGCCGCAGAAACCATGCAGCAGAACGACCGCTTCACCCTGGCCTTGTTCCTGATACGCAAGTTCGATTCCGTTTGCCTGGCACGTCTTTTTCATGATGCTCTCCGCCTTTCCGAATGTATTGCGCGGTTTGCGCTATTCTTTGCTTCGATACAGTTGACGAAAGGTGGCGGTTGCCGTAACCACCAGATCGCTGCGGTCGTTGCGTACGTCGCAGGCCATCTGCCAGATGTCCTGTGCCTGATTGACGACGCGGGCCGTGGCGATGAGCTTCTTGCCGGTACCGGCTTTGTGGTAGTTGACGTTCATATCCAGCGTGACGAACTTGTCCCTTGGCGAGATGCGGAGCTCCAGCATCCAGCCCATTGCCATGTCGGCCAGCGTGGCGGTGATTCCCCCGTATACGATGCGGTACGGATTCAGCACCTCGCGGCCAATCGGCATCGAGCAGACAAATTCATTGTCGTCCTGGCTTTCTTCTTCCACTACACCGAGAAAATTTCCGAGAAAAGGATAGTGGTTCTCTTTCATGCTGTTAAGCGCATTCACGGTACGGGCGACCGCTTTTAGGTCCCGCTCCGACATCGCTTCAATCTGTTCAAGTATGTCTTGCTTCGTCATGGTTTCTTCCCCTATTCTTTCCGAGTCTGATCGTTATATCCCTTCCTCCATATGTTCCATACCCAGTAACAGGATGTCATGAACATGGTCGTCGGCCAGGGAGTAAAAAACGGTAGTGCCCGCTTTTTTCGTTTTTGCGACGCCCAGCGTCCGCATCAGGCGGAGATGGTGGGACGCATTAGCGACGGAGATGTCAAGCAGTCTTGCAATATCGTGCACGCAAAGCTCTTCATGGCGGGTCAGCAGATAGGCAATCTTCACACGGTTTATGTCTGCAAGGCCCTTGAACCAGCCTGCCAACTTTTCGACAGGCTTGGTGGCAAGTGCCTCGCGCAGTACCGCCTCGGTCGTAGAAGAGAGATGGCACGCTTCGCTAGTGTCGGTGGTCTTCTTCATCGCACATGTCTCCTTTCCGGCACATATCCGGATCTTCGATTTGGATAGTAGTATGGGCGATGTGGAACTTCTCTTTGAACATATGATTGGCTGCACGCAGTACATCGCCAGACTGTGAGGGATTCTGCACAACAATGTGACAGCTCAGTGAAGGAAAACCGGATGTGACGGTCCAGACGTGCAGATCATGCACAGCGGTCACACCTTCAATGGTGAGCACGGATTTACGGATTTTATCAATATCCATACCATCAGGAACGCCCTCCATCAGGACATTCACAGAGTCGCGGATCACGCGCCATCCTGAAATAAGCACCAGCACCGCGACAATAACACTCGCAATCGGATCGGCAATCGTCCAGCCGAACTGCCAGATAAGCAGTGCCGCGACAATCGCGCCTACAGATCCCAGCATATCCCCGAGTACATGCAGAAATGCACTGCGCACGTTCAGGTTGTCGGACGTATTGCCCCCGCGCATCAGGATCCAAGCCGCGACGATATTGACCAGCAGGCCAAGCACCGCGATTAGCATCATTTGTCCGCTGGCGACCGCTTCAGGAATAAAGAAACGGTGGTACGCCTCTACAAAAATATAGACGGAAATAACGGCCAGCGTTATGCCGTTTAGCAGAGCGGCGAGAATCTCAGTCCGCTTGTAGCCGTATGTTTTGGTGGACGTGGCCGGTTTGCCGGCGAGCCACATGGCGAGCACGCTCAAGAAAAGCGAGGCGGAGTCGCTCAGCATATGACCGGCATCCGATAGGAGCGCGAGACTGTTGCTGAGAATACCTCCGATAAATTCTACGATCATAAAGCCGGTAATCAACAGAAACGCGATAAATAACGATTTACGATTGGCGTTTTCGCCATGGTGATGATGGTGTCCATGCCCGTGGTGATGCGCATGACCATGATGGTGATGGTGTCCGCCCATGAAAGGTTCCTCCCTGTATGATTGATACTTCCAGTGTATGCGGACGAAAGATTAAATTCAAGTATTCTTTTGAATATTTGTTTACTTGGGCAGACAAAAACCTCCGGTACCACATCCGAAGGCTCCGTGTCGTTATATTTTTCCGCGTCTGCCCGATACGAGGTCGATGATAAACAGCACTCCGGCAATCAGCAGCAAAATGTGAATGAGTCCACCGGCTACCCTGAATAGAAAACCGATGAACCAAAGTGCGAGAATAACCAGAATAATCGTACGCAGAATTCCCATATTTCATCGCTCCTTATATTGGTTGGAGATGCAAACTGTCTATCGCTTGTAGGCTTATCTTACCCCTGGATCCGATAAAATAAACGAACCCGCCGTCTGCTTGCCGCAAACGGTGGGCCACCATGGATTAGAGCTGTCCATTTTTTCTGCGCTTGGCTTTAAGCATGAAGCCAAATCCGATGATGAGAATGGCACCTATCAAAAAGATGCCTGCCATAAGGCCGCTGCGTTCCCCAACCGAAATTCCGACGCCGACAAAGCATACGACGCCCAGAATCGCAAGCAGGAGTGATTGCTTCTGATGCTTGGTCATCCGTTTTTCACCTCAAAGTCGATTATACTACATTTATGTAGTGATCGCTTACGCTCAAGTATCAAGAAGCGCCACTTTCTTTCCTAGCTCTTCTGCCGTTTTTGCAAGTGCTAGATAATCTGATTCATCGATCGGCTGTGACGGCTGTGTCATCACCGTAATGTTTCCTATTAGTTCTTTGTTTACCCGCATAGGAATTTGGATAATGGAGAGACGGGCCAATGAGACAGGTTCTGGCTCATTGGACGCGGCTTTCAATACCATATTCGTTCCTTCTTTGATGTAGACGCCGATCCAATCGAAATAGGGGACACGCTTGAAGTTGGAGATAAGCTGTGTATAAATTTCATCGAGATTGCTGCTTCGATGAATCACCACAAGCGTCTCCAACGAAGCTATGGCTGTTGAAGTCGCCATATGAATTCCTCCATATAGATACTGTACTATGTTTGTCTTGACTATTGTAACAGATTTATGAGCGAAGACAGGGTAGTAAGTTTAGGAAATCGTACGGGAATCCTCACCATTTTAATGGCGAGTAATTCACGAAGTTGAGCCTGTGTCTATTAAAGAACGGCAAGCGCACAAACATGGAGATCCGGTAAACAGTCGTGGTTTTTCGTCTTTTTTGCTTTATTGGCTTGAAGTAAGATAGTATGGAAGATATATTTTTTCTGTGAAAATC
>NZ_BJXX01000160.1 GCF_007991215.1 Aneurinibacillus danicus | reverse complement strand
TTTTCATGTCGGGGTTGCGGCTGAAGCGCCATGGTGGTTTTTTTGATATGCTGGCATTCCGTATATGTTAAGAAAAGGTGAAAAACTTAATGAAAAACAGATCAAAATCCCAAAAACGCGATGTCCGATTGAATATTGGACAGGAAATTCTGCTGACCATAAAGCGCATTGGCATCAACGGAGAAGGCATCGGCTACTACAAGCGCAAAGCAGTGTTTGTACCGGGTGCGCTTCCCGATGAAGTCGTAGAAGTTAAAATTACGAATGTACAGCCTTCGTTTGCCGAAGGAAAAGTAAAAAAAATAAAACAGGCATCCGAATTGCGCCAGACGCCCCCCTGCCCGGTATATGAACAATGCGGTGGCTGCCAAATGCAGCACATGACATATGAAGGACAGCTGCGGGCCAAGGAAGACATCGTGCGCAGCGCGTTCGAGAAATATACCGATATCGGCGAGCTTCCGCTGCGCCCTATCCTTGGCATGGATGATCCGTGGAGCTACCGCAACAAGGCCCAGCTCCAGGCCGGCATGAAGGATGGCCGTATGATTACCGGCCTGTACGCGCCGGACAGTCACCAGCTGATTGATATTGGCGACTGTCCGATTCAGCATCCGGAGACGAACCGGATGATTGCGGCCGCGCGGGACGTGCTCGAAAAGCTTAATATTCCCGTCTATAACGAGCGAAAACGGACCGGCATTATCCGTACGATTGTCGCGCGCGTCGGGTTTGAAACAGGCGAGATGCAGCTTATCCTCGTCACAGCGGAGGAGAAGTTGCCGCGCAAGAAGGAGATTATCACCGAACTGCGCATGCGCCTTCCGGAACTCACAAGCATTAACCAGAACATCAATACACAGAAAACATCGCTTATCTTCGGGGATAAAACAATAACACTATGGGGCAAAGACACAATTGACGAATCGCTCGGTGACGTTAAATTCTCGCTGTCGCCGCGCGCGTTCTTCCAGTTGAATCCGTCCCAGACGGTCAAGCTGTACGGCGCGGCCAAAGAAGCGGCCGGCCTGACAGGTTCGGAAATGGTAGTGGATGCCTACTGCGGCGTTGGAACGATTGCGCTCTGGCTGGCTCCCGATGCGAAGCGGGTGCGCGGCATCGAAGTGATTCCGGAAGCAATCGAGGACGCGAAGCGGAACGCGGAGAAGAGCGGCATTACAAATGCCGAATTCTATGTGGGCAAGGCGGAAGAGTTGCTGCCGAAATGGGTAAAGCAGGGCGAGCGCCCGGATGTTGTCGTCGTAGATCCGCCGCGCGTGGGTTGCGATAAGGCGCTGCTGGATGCGGTACTGAAAGCAAAGCCGAAGCGGTTCGTATACGTATCCTGTAACCCATCGACTTTGGCCCGCGATGTGGCGCATTTGCTGAAAGCATATCGACTGGAGTGGGTGCAGCCGGTAGATATGTTCCCACATACCTCGCATGTGGAGTGTACAGTGTTACTAAAATTGAGAGGGGCAAATGACTAAGCCCCTCGTTTTTCCAACGCCCTAACCGAATGAGGGCGGGTAATGTTGTAATGAATTGCTTTGATTGTACCATCTTCATTGACTTCTATCTTCTGAATAAGTCTTTGAAGAACCTGTTTCAAAACTTGTTCATCGTCGATGTCTAGTTTTGCGAAGCGGGCTATCTGCTTTCTAAAGGCATGGAGTTGTTCATCCATGTCTTTTTTCGTTTCAAGCAGAGATTCTATCTCAGCTTTCTTTAGGGTCAGCCTAGTTTGTTCCTCTTGAATGTGTTCGTTCTGAGCCTTGAATTGTACGATGTCGATAACCTTTTCAGAGTAGAGTTGCAGCAGGCTTTGAAACTCCTTGTTTAGCTGTTTCAACCGTTTGCTGATGTTGGTCAACTCTTTGGCATACTTGGCTTGTTGTTCATTGGCTTTGCCATTTACCGCCCTGTATAGCTTTTCCAACTTGACGTTATCAGCAATTAATTCTTTTAGGTCATCTTTTACCGCTTGCAATAACGTATCAGACTCTACGATGTGTGAGGAACAAAAAGATCGTGAATGCTTCACGTAGCCCCCGCAAACGTAAGCCCCGCTTTTCCGTCTGTCGGTACGAAAAACCATTCCCTTACCACAATCAGCGCAGACTGCGATATGAGCAAATAGACTCTCGCGTCCGTTGCTTTTGTTCCTGCCCTTTTGTTTCATTTTCTCTTGAACGGCGTTGTATTCGTCCATAGATATGATGGCAGGGTGGGCATTTTCAAAAACAATCTGCTGACTGGGTTCTACTTGTTTACGCTTCTTGGAAATGAAATCCCTTGTTTCTTCTCGGTGATGAACAAGCGTTCCAGTATACACAATATTACTCAAAATAAGTTTTACTGTGCTTTGATGCCACAATTCCCCCGCGTTACTAGCGCCAGATACGGTTCTTGGAGTTGGAATGCCACGATCAATGAGGTGGTTACTGATTTTGTACGTGCCCCAATCATGATACAGGTAAAGGTCAAAGATTTCCCTGACAATGGGAGCATAATCCTCATCCAATTCCAATCGCTTATTAAATGGGTCACGCTTGTAACCAAACGCGGGGAGGGAAGCCTTATAAACCCCTCGCCTTGCACTTGCCCGCAATCCAATCTTTATCCGCTGGGACAATTTTGCGCTTTCTTCCTCAGCCAGTACAGCCTTCAAATTAAACATGATTCTGCTATCGCGTGTTTCTGTATCGTAGTTATCTTCCGGCAAGATTAGTCGAATCCCAGAAGACTCTATTTCATGAGCGGTTTGAAGGTTTTCAACGGTGTTCCTGCCTAACCTTGATACAGACTTTGCGATTAAGGCATCAAACTTTTTCTTCTTTGCATCGAGAAGCAGTCGCTGAATTCCTTCTCGGTTGTTTCTGGTCGCCCCACTGATTCCGTCATCAATGTACTGACCGACAACTGTCCAGCCATTTTGGGCAGCCAGGTTCATGGCATACGATACTTGATTTTCAAGGCTGTTCTTTTGGGCATCTTGCTTGGTACTTACACGAGCATAAATAACAACCTTCAACATTAGTTTTTTCCCCCTTCTTTATCCACGCAAGAAAGGGGAGTATTCGCTTTATCGCTATCGTAAGCGGCTGATAAAATTTTGTCAATTTGACCATTCAGAATAGAAATCAACGATTCTTCCAAAGAGTTGCACCCATTAAACAATCGCTCTATTTTGTTCATTGATTATCCCCTCCACCGTCCCTATCGTGGTGAGTGTGGGAACAGTTGCGAAAAATTTTTATAGGGCGGGAGCGGGGCAACATAGCGATTTTAGATGCCACCCAGTGCCTGATGAATTTTTGATACTTAGAGAAGAATCGGTAACGCTTGAAATTTCCGTACCAAAAAATCTTTGAACCTTTGTACGCACCGAAAAGCTGTGCTCAAATATAACCTAATTTAACGTACATGTTTTCGATGTTAAGGTCAGATTTAATATGATAGCCTCCAAGAAAAAACGAATTGCTATTTTACACAGTTACCTCTACTTTCCTGCTGGAAAATGTTGCGTTCCCTTTGCCTTCATTTTGGACAAAAGAAGTCTGACATTCCCGAGTTAATGATTTTATTCGATTACTTATAATAGCAATACAAATTCATAATGAGGTGACGATATGACGACACTTAGCAAGTTCTACACCCCGCGGCAAGTAGCATCATTCCTGGGGATATCGCAATTGACTATCTACAAATGGATTGACGATGGAAAACTAAAGGCTTACAAGGTGAATCAACGCTGGATGATCGAGCAAAAAGATGTTGAAAACCTTGTCTACGGTAAAGGAGCGACACGCCAATGAGGTATTATACTTTGTCAGAGGTTGCTAATAAGCTGACAAAAGCCAGCCGGAATATGCTCGTAACTCAAGAGCGGGTCTGGCATTGGATTGAAAAAGAAGGGCTACATGCAGAACGTGTCCCGGACAATATAAGAGTTGGCACAAGGCCATATCTTATCGCTGAATCTGATTTAATTTCCTTTTTACAAGAAAAAGGCTGGAATGTTGATTTGATTTTCCCAGCCTGAAAAGGCATATGTAGTCCCTAAAATATCTTTATCCGTGGTTATGTGGAATAACACGTTAAAAAACACCTCCACGTTCACAAGTGGATGCAGCCCCGTTAGACGGTCAGTAATTATTTTTTGAAGTTGTGCTTCATCTCCTCAGATTCTACGTTTCACGTAGCCCCGTCACGGTTGCCGAAAGGCAAGGGATTCATGACAGACTTATGATTTATCATAAACGTGGTAAAGCCGTACCTGAGCACGTCTGATGTCATGTAGGGAACCTAAACTCACCTGTGTTCCTATCCCCCCTTAAAAGGGGGAATAGCGTTTCCTTACTCACCTATGTTTTTCCCCCCATTCAAGAAAACAATCATCTCTCTCCAACTCAGCGGGCGTAGCGCAGCGAAGCCCGCATGTGAGCAGACGTGAGCGTAGCGAACGGCTGCCACATCAGTAAACTAATTTTCATAAAGAGAAAAACCGCCAGGGGCGGGTACTGCCCCTCACATAAAAACATAATTCGACGAGTTTTGTATTTACATTTTATTCTAAAAGTAGTACTACTAGTAGTAATATTGAATATGGAAGAGGGAATATTATTTGGAGACTTTACATGTTGAAATAAACGAAATTAAAAACATTCGAAAGGGTAAAATTGAAATTCCGTTAGAAAAAGGGGTCTACGCTATTGTTGGTATCAACGGGTGTGGGAAAACTACGGTATTACAAGCATTAGCCCAGATAATCTCTCGTCATCATTTAGGTGCTCTTAAAGCTACAGACTATAATTCCAATTCCTCCGTAATATTTAAACTGGGGGATAAAATAGACGTGTGGAAAAAAGACGGAAACATGTGGAAGGCGGATACGTATCCAAATACCATGAGATTTAATGGTAGTTATGAAGGTAGTCTATTTTATGGTACTAGATTTAACGACTCCAAAGCAGTTGATCAACTAGTAGAAGATGGTGCCTTAGATGTAAATGAAATTGTGGAAGCCGATGATTATATAAAAGAAAAAATGAGTTATATAATCCATGGTGATAATCAGCATTACCGAAACTTAAAAAGGGTTCGAAACCGGGAAATTGCAAGGAAATTCAATTTGATGAATACTCCGTATTTTTACGAATTAAATGGACAATTGATTTCTCAATATCGAATGAGTTCAGGTGAATGTCTGCTAGTATCCCTGTTACATTTTGTTTATAACTCTCTTGTGAGAAAGTCATTACCGCCAAATAAGACAATTCTTTTATTAATTGACGAAATTGAAGTTGCCCTTCACCCCACCGCTATAAAAAGGTTACTTGAATTACTTAATCAGTTAGTTGAAGAATCGGAGCACCTTGTAGTAATTCTGACTACTCATGCACCGGAAGTTATTCGATTTATTTCGCCAAATAATTTATTTAAATTAGAGAACATTGATGGGGAACTTTCCGTTATAAACCCTTGTTATCCAAGCTATGCTATACGAGAGGTTTTTGACCAGGATGGTTTTGACTTTCTATTACTAGTTGAAGATAGATTAGCAAAAATTATTGTCGAGAAAGTCTTAAGGAAATATAGCATGTATAATAGTAAATTAATATACGTTTGCCCTGTTGGTGGGTGGGAAATGGTGCTTTCTCTTCACAAAGAATTGTTAAGGGCAAATCTGTTAGGCATTGGAAGGGTTGTAGTTTCAATTCTTGATGGTGATATTCAAGCACAAGCTAGAAATAAAAGTACCGATCTTAAAAAGTTATTCTTACCAATTGAAAGTGTGGAAAAGTTTTTGTATCGGGTTTTACTTGATAAGCCTGACCAAAAAATCAAAAAGAAAATCAATGATAAATATTTCCAGATAAATTCTATTGATAAGTTGATTTCTAATTATCGTAATAAATTCTCAAAAAAACAACCTGAAAAACCAAATAAGGAACTTTACAATATTTTGTTAGACGATTTGAAAAGCAGAGGAATTTCCGAACAAAGTTTTGTCAATAATCTTGCGGAAGATATTTTTGAACACGTAAATTTTGAACCTTTTGCTAAAAAATTGGCGGAAATACTTGAATAGTTTCTAACTTTGGTACATTGAAGCGTTGCTTTTAAAACTCAGTTACATTACTTTGTTCTAGAAATCCATCTTACTACTATTTAGCGAATACTCCCACATCCGATGAAAAAATGTTACTGCTGTACAGTCCTCACATGTGGAGTGCGTGGTAAGGCTATATTTGAAGGTGTAAAGGAAAAATAAACCCCTGCTATCCTTAATAAACTTCTAACAAAATCAAAACAAAGTTGTGCAAAAGAGCGGGAGAAAGGTTCGAGGTAAAAGGAGAAATCCTTATTTTTCAAGCCTTTTTCCTGTTTTTTATATCAAGACTTTATTTCAAACATAATAAAGTTGTGGCAGAAAAAATCGAATCAAAAATCGGGAAAAAGCCAGGTTTGTGAAAAACTTTATTATAACTGGAAACGTAGGAATGCGGGTTTGAGGGGTGTTTTTTAGCATGACTTTATTATGTCTTAACAGAAGGATGGAAAGTAAGAAAAATCTGGGGGAAATCGCATGAAGTGGAAATTTGATGAAGACCAAGATGTACGAATTTCAAGAGTTGTACAAGATCTTAGTGATGAATTTGCTATCATGGAAGAATGGTTCAAGTGTATTCAGGAGACTGTACAATTCCCTTTTAAAGCAAGGGTATTTGAAATACAGGAGAAGAGTTCAGTAGTTCAGTATGGGGATGTATTGAAAGTGCATTCCATTGATGATATTGATGATAAATATGGAATTATTGCACACGCAAGACTGGGGAGGAAAAAAATTTATTTTCCACTATGTGAATTAGAAGTTATTGAACTGAATGATATGGAAAGAAAAGTAATTGATGATTATTCAGTATGGTTTGCTAATCGATGAGATAAATATGATACTTAGACGGTGCAGGGGCATCTACCGTAAATGTAGTAGGTGATTTTCTGTGAAAATCATGAGGAAAGAAGGAGAAAAAGAGGAAATGAGATCCGGGGAAGAAAAAGGCGTTCGCCTTTTTCCACATTAAAATCATCCTCTCGTTCTCTTCTCACTTTTCCCTCGTACCACAAAAGTCAGCCGCCCTTCCCATCATTTTCATATCGGGGTTGCGGCGGAAACGCCATGGTCGTTTTCTGTGAAAATCATGAAATAAAGAAAGAAGGAGGGGGAGAGATTATAATAAATGTTATTGGATGGATTGTGGCAGTTATAGTTGCATTCTTACTATTTCCACTGATATCAGCGAAAGAGAAATTCGAAAAAGAACATGAGGATAGTACAGCAGGACAAAAAATTATGCTAAAAGCCTATTCAAATGCGTATTTGGTGATCGGATTGATTTGGGTTTCGTCTAAATTGTACGAATTAGTTTTTGGTAAATTTCAATATGATACATTACGATTTATTTTTGATATAAGTTTTTTTATCAGTTGCTTTGTCATGTATCTTACCGTTTTTGTTATGAAAAAGAGGAGAAAATCGACCAAGGAGCAGTAAGAAATTTCGGTGGATTACCAGTATGGTTGCAACTACTTTTACTTTTTCTATAAATCCCTCACTTTATTGTATAATAAGGTCAGGCACAGCAATCTGCTACAGTAATTATTTCAACTTCAAAACAAAAGAGGGGTTGTCATGGACAAAAATATACCTGAAGTTCGCGTCCCTGAAGAATTTTTGCAGGTTATTGATAAGACAGGATATGGAACTTCCCTTGATCAAAAACTGAGAGTATCTTTAGCTATCGGTCTATTCGTGGAAAGAGCGGTAACATTAGAACGCGCATCCGAACTTGCTGAAAAGCCGCTTTCTGACTTCATCAAGATTTTATCCAGCAAAAAAATACCTTGGATGGAATACACTGAAGAACATGTAGAAGATGACAACGTTGCAATCGAAAAATACTTCCAAGGAGAGTAGGAGAATGGCTAGAATTATCAGCAACACAAGCCCCTTAATCGCTTTATCGAAAATCCACCAGCTTCACTTGCTTTGGGAGTTATATGATCAAGTCTTTATTTCTGAAGCTGTATACCAGGAAATCATGGCCTCTGCAGATGAACAAAGTAGCGGAAAAGCGGAAGTTGACCAGGCCGTACAGGACAAAAACATAAACATTTATAAGGTACAAGATCAATTGCTTGTAAACTCGCTGTACGGCAAATTACATAAAGGTGAACTGGAAACCATCGTTGGGGGCAGGGAACTTAATGCCGACTTTGTGCTAATCGATGAAAAAGCTGCACGGCAAACTGCGAAGAACTTCTTTCTTACCATCATTGGTTCGATCGGCATTCTGCGAATCGCAAAACGCGAGGGAAAGATTGAATATGTTAAGCCATACATGGACTTTTTGATCGCAGAAGGATACCGAATTTCGCAACCGATTTACCATATGGTATTGGAAGCAGAAAAAGAACTATGAGACAATCCGCCAACATAAATGGTTAGCGGCTTGTATTCTTTTATTTGGACTATTAGCTCCTATACTCATTAATTCGCGCATAAATTCCGGGTTTTTGAAAGTCTCTGTAAATAACTTAGAGCGCGAGTTCAGACATAAAGGATGCGAAAGCTTTGTCATCTGCCTTAGGCACGCTCTTTCAATTAATTCTACAGCTGAACTTCAATTATTCTCGTAATATTTTCGGTTTTCGTATCAAGCATACGTTCAATATTTTTAGTTCCTTCTTCTACTCTACGTTCAATCTCATGAATTCGATTTTCAACATCTTTTTCAATTCGTTCGGCAATTCTACGAATTTCTTCAAGATTACGACTTGAATCACTGGTCCATTTCCAA
>NZ_BJXX01000159.1 GCF_007991215.1 Aneurinibacillus danicus | reverse complement strand
CCATTTGCAGCGCGTTCGCTAAGATTTGCGCTTCCTGTCCGCGCTGCTGCATCGCCATTGCCTGCACCTGTCTTGCATCGTCCATACTACGGCCGACCAATTGCTGCGCCAATTCCGCAATCGCAGCCGCTTTTCTTGTTTCCACATCGGCAGCTGTCGTTGCTTCAAGCGCAGTCGCTGGAAGTTGGCCAAAGAATCCGGTACGAATCGCATTGTTACGTACTTGTTCTAATGCGTTCTTGAGGTTTTCCGCATACAATGGGTTAAGTTGGTTTGCTGCTTGTTGCGCAGCTTGATCATACGAAAGAACGGCTGGCGCTTGCACCTGCGGCAACTGACTCATAAACTGCTGCACCACCGCATTTGGATCAACGGGAGGAGCGTTCAATTCATTAAAAATCTGCTGCAAGATCACTTCGTCCACCGGTGGTTGTTGAACTGTTTGAGCAGTTGCTCCTTGTTGTGCTGCTTGTACCGCTTGTGCCGGTGCGGTATTGGCTGGAGAGGCCGCTGCTGGTTTCGCACCTGTGTAATATTGTGTATAGTCGCGTCCGTATTGGTTCGCTGTTCCATATTTACTTAAATCAATCTTCATTCCTGGATACGCTGCTGCTGCCGAGCGAATAGCTGCACCAGCCTGCGATGCCGCCTTCATCCCAGCCTGATCCCTGTTTTTCTGTGCCGCTTGGTAATCAGCCTGCGCTTTGCCAAGGTTACGGAGAAACGCTTCGATGACCGGATTCGATTTTACAGAAGTGACCGTACCCACGCTTGTTTTCGGCGCTTGTACACTCACAGATTGTATCGTCTGCGCTTTGTTCCCCTCTTCTTCTTCCTGTGACAGAACCCCTTTATCAAAGACAGAAGAAGGAGAAGAAGCGTTTGCGAGAGCGTATTTCAAAGCGTTCGCCGTAGATGAATTTCCTCCACCTGCTATTGAGCTGCCGATGTATTTATCATTTACAAGAGATGTGTAAGGAGATTTTTCGTATCCGCTGTAATAATTATTTGATGCACTTTGAATATTCCCGTACATCTGCGCGCCAGGAAGATTGAGGGGAATCCGATAATTTTGATTATCTAACGCATATCCCCCACCGTATTTACCATCATATTGATAGACACTCGTTCCTTTTTTGGCGTAGTCCTGTGCGGTTTTATAATCGCTAACAACATGCGGAAACCCGTATTGATCAACGTATGCATAGCCGCCGCCTTTAAAAGTGTTGTTATTGTTGCTGATATTAGTTTGATAGGTACTTCCATTTGATTTGTTTCCAGAAGAACTGCCACCGGATGAATAGCTCGGGCTATTAGAGTATGAACTACCACCATTATACGAGCTTCTGCTGGAGCCGGAAGAAATAGGGGAGCCGCCGCTTGAATAGCGCGTCCCATCTTTTGCGGCAACGGAGTAGCTACTTTGTTTCTCTGCATACGATTTATCATTCGTAATGCCGGTTTTACCGTCTTTCGTGGTGTATCTATACGTCGTTGCCATTTCTACAACACCTCCCATTCTTTTGGATCAATCAGCCTGATTTCATTCACTACATACGCGCGATCCGCGATCTGCCTCGCCCGTCCGTACAAATTGCGGAATGTCCGTTTTCTTTCGTCTTCGGACTGCATCAGATACAGTCCTGGCGTATCAAGATCATTACTTGTGCCGACAGGCCACCCGAATTCCATCAGCAAACGACGCCCCATAACTCTGATAAACTCGTCTCTGTACCCTGTAAGCCGGCAGATTTCCTTGACCATCATTGAATTTTTTTGTCCTGGTCGAAGAAGTGACAGTATACGTCTTGCTTCGTAAGGTAGAGCTTCCATCGGTACACGATCCGGTATTTTTATATTTTCAAAGTCATCAGTAAACACGCTTCATCATTCCTTTGGTTTATAATTGCGCGTTTACCTCCTTCATAATTTTTTGCCGTTGGTTACAAGAATTTCTGATAATTTTCCCACTGATCTATCGAACGAATGAATCTCTCCATATCCAATATTTTTGCCTGAAGATGATTGATATCCAGTGTAGAGACATCGCCGCTCACCGCCTCCTCTGGCAAACCAGCTTCCTTCGCTACAGTTCGAGCATATAACCAAGCTCTCTTTTCGTTACGGCCGAAAGATACGAGATCAAGAATTTCTGCTCCTTTTTGGCACAGGACAACGATTTCGCTTGTGTTCGCTACACTCCGTTCTGTAACAAAAACACGCTCTAAACCTGCAGGAATGAGCATAACAGTATGAAAATCCTCTCCATCTCTCCATCTTTTCGCCTGATTTGTGGCCGTTAACGTATCTGCTTTGATTATGATCAACCTGCAACTCCTCCTCTCCTATTGATTTTCAACTTTTTTCATTTCTTTAGCTTTTTTCTCCCAGAAACGTTGGTTGTATTGGCGGATTTTTTCTTTGTTCTTTTGACGCCATTCCTTGTAATATTCACGCTTTGCTTGTTTAGCTAAATCGTTCATCTCTATCACCATCCATATTTATTTATTTTGTTTTTTCTATACTTCAAGCGTACGAAATCAGAGTTTGCTAGTTCTACTTTTGCTATTTCTTCTGCTACGCTGGTGTGTTTAGTGGCAACACCATTAACGAATTACACTCTGATAAAATCAAAAGATAAGATTACGAAACTCACCCGCACCATAGACACCATGTCGTGACCGTCAACAGACCATCATCCAACCTTCTCGGGAGAAACAAGAAAAAAAGCACCCAGGGGGATAGGGTGCTATCTAAAAAACGTATTTAATGGGACAGGTCATTTACCCCCCCAGTAATTCCTTTTTCAACTGAGTCACACGTGGAGGAGTTATACCCAACAAGTCTGCAAGTTGCCGCCTTGTAGCATGTGGGTGTGTCTCCATTGCAATTCTTAATTGTTGTAACTTACTTTCCTTTTCCGCTACGCGTCTGGCATGATATTGATCAATAGTTCCCATTCCTTTTGCTTCCCGTTCCAGGCGCTTTTTTGCGGCTTCGTATGCCTTATTCCGGATTTTAATCGTTTTAAGTTTAACTTGCATTTCATAGTCATCTTGGATGCCCATCAGTTCAAGAAGACGTCTATTGCTGTAGAACAGTCCGCCTTGCGTATAACGCTCTCGATTCCATGTATCATTTTGCCATTCCTCGTAGAAACGTTCTGCCGGCTTACTTCGCCGCAGAATCTCCTCTTCAGACGTATCAGCTAAATCCAGGATCGTGCATAATTCTTTTACACGCTGTTCGGCGTAGTTAATATCGCCATCACTACTTACAAGAGCATGAAAACGCAGCACCAGCGCCAACCAATTTCGCTTTGCATAATATGGCTCGTTACGTCGGTTGCGTTCTTCGACAAAACGGAATATATCATTTTCGCGTTCACGATTTAAAGTGAATTCATTCCAGCTACTAACCAAATGTGCAACTGTACTTTTTGACGCCACAGATTTTTTTGGTTTTACCTTTCGATCCGTAGATGGAACAAGATCATAAAAATCAATAAAATCTAACAGTGTCAATTCAGAATCGCTAACTTGATATGCGTAAACTTTATTCCCGCTTTTCCTATGTTTTGTTTCCGGAACACGTGTAACCGCACTTGGATTCTTCACCACATTGTCGCTGTTTAGCGACTGAAGCAAATTCTTCATATGGGACTGGATAGCATGCCAATCTATATCTGTAGGAGTCCCCTTTTTCATTTTGATCGGCGCAATCTTCCACAACAGCTGTAGACCTCGCCCAGTAGAAATAATGATATTAGGAGCAATAATGCTTCCCTCCGCAATCCATTTACCTATAAATTGCAAAGCTTGAGCATCACTAATATTAAACTTGTAATAATCCAGGTCTTGCACCAGCATATGCGTACAAACAATATTTTCTTGAGTACGAAGAACATCTGCTTTATCCCGCTTACGTCCACGATAATACGTAGAATAGCTCACATACGTATCCCAGCCGTAATACGATAATGTCCTAAACATCCGTTCTCGATCAGAATCATTATTCCGAAAAAACATTTGCCGACGTCGTTCATTACCCTTCCGATCAGCATCAATCTTCTGGAATACACAAACAAACCCTTGATAGTTACGAAAGAAATAATCAAAAAAGTCTTCCTGAGAAAGATATCTCACAGAAAAACCAACATTGGTTTCGACAAATGGCAAAGAAGCATCAGAAGATACAGGCACATACAAACTTTTAGATTGGACAACCGCTAAAGACACAAAAGAAGACCCCCTCGGTGTGTAATTTCTTTTCTTTTGTTTTCTTTTGTTGAAAGTGATGATACAGAAAACAAAGTTGCTAGTTCCAATTAAGGTCCAAAGCCCAGAAAGCACTTCGCTTGCTTCCCCCTATGCGATGCGCGCATGCTCGGGGCTACGTCCCTCATCCACCAACGAAATAAAAAAAGATGCCCGATTTTCTCGGACATCTCTGTAATAAACTTCAGCAGATTATTGCTATTCCTTTAAATAGTTCATTCCCTTTCCATCTAACTTTTTCAGTTCCTTCTCTTTTTCCATTGCTAAATCTGCAAATTTATTTAAAACCTTTTCGAAATGGTCTCTCACATCTTGTAAACCCTGTAATTTCTTGTCAATTAAAGGCATCTGAAAAGATTGAACATTCATGGTCTTAGCCATAGAAATATACGACCTCAGAGCAGTCTTTATAGACATAAAACCTAAGAACAAATCACCATGGGGAATATGCTCTTCATTTATTTTAGAAAAAGTTTCATATTCAATTTCTAATCTGGTTAAATTATCCCTAATCGAAGCATCAATTTTAGCTTCCCACTCTTCACTTTTTATAGGTATCCCAGCCTTAAGATTGGCATTAATTGCTTTTGAAAACTTTAAGATTAGATCCATGAATTCAATGATCACAAGACCATTAAACTGAACAAGATGAAAAACCTTTGAGAAATTCCTTAAGTCCTTTATATATTGAGTTTTTCTTTCATTTTTAAATTGCAGTTGTAAGACTACAAAAGCAACAAGTCCAGCAAGAAAAGCCCCGATCAACGATCCAAAAATAGAACCAATTGTTTGTAAAACTGCATCAATAGCAAATTTATAGCCGTAGAATTCCATAGAAAGCCTCCTTGATCAAAAAACCATAAGTAACGCAGGGAAGAGTTACTGTAACGGTACAAAAGAAAGTCTAACGTAGAAAGAAAAAGAAAAAACAAAAAGACACTACCGCGCTGCGCTTGCTTTCCCCGGACGCTCCGCGTCCAACCGGGGCTACGTCCCTCAGCCACCAATAGGATAAAGTGACCATAAATACCACGATACAGGTAAAAGATGCAAAGTATAGAATATAGATACTACGTAGTTAAGGTAAAACACTGGGGAACAACTGTAGCACCCTACACCGCCCTATCACCTGGTAAGGAACAGGGACTACGTCCCCTTAATATAAGCTGACAGACTATGGGACACCTTTAGCATGTTGATTTCATCCGCTTCAACAGCCTTGCAATAGCTGATTTTGATAAGCCTGTGATTTCAGCCAACTTACGTACCGATGAGCCAGGATTCTGAGCTAATGCGTCCTGAAGTAAATGTAATTTATCATCGGTCTTCTCACGTTCTTGGGCAAGATATACTTCCCTTGGCTTCACGCCTGTTTCTCGGCGTTTTTGACGCTGATAGATGGTATTTCGACGTTGCTTCTCGCGGCCATCAATGATGGTTTCGAGCTGTTGCTGTTCCTCTCGGGTAATATCCAGCCATTTAATAATCTTTGCATTTGTGAGGTTATAGCCAGCCCCAGGATAGCCTTTTTCTATGGCCAAGCGGTTCGCTTCAGCATTATTACGCGCAGCCCAAGCTTTTTCTGCGCTCTTAGTGGCGCGCACAACCTCTTTTTCTGGCAGCGGTCGTGTAAACTGCTCGTTGAAAGCTTTTGTATGTTCAAGAGCTTCTTCCGGATCGTTTAGCACACAGCATGACCAGTACCGGTATAGAAAGCATATTGTCTCCCGGAAACCATCTACTTCATAATTTCGAAGCTGAACCAATTTTGCCAGATCGCGAAGGCGAGTGAAATGCAACCGATAGACATTGTGCAGCTGCACGACTTTTTTTGGCCGGCCTTTTTTCTTCTGACGATCCGGATTCAGCTCCGGAAGGTAATCGTACTGTAGTTGGCGCAAATCATACCGATGTTCATGCCGGTATTCAACTTCTACCATCTCGCCGTTCTTTCCGTTCGTGCTGCCGGCAAGCCGGAAAATGCGTGCCGCGTCTGTCGCTTTCTTATCCGCGCCGATTTTAGCCAACTTTTCGGAAAAATTGTTCTCCAGTACCTGCCACAGCGGAAGCGCCTGGTAAGGGACTGGCTCAAGCAACCATACAAACACGATACCACGGCCAGAAAAGATGATGAGATTTGGCTCCGGAATCACGCCGTCCTTGATTAGCAACTCGACACTTCCGAGTATCCACTCTACATTAAGGTTAAGCAGATAAAAATCAATATCACTGTATAACGCACGTAATTGCCGTATATTCTCGATGCGGCGCTGGGGTATGTAAAAGGTATTCTGACTGAAATACACGTCTTCTCCCAGCCATTCTGAAAGTCTCCGGGCTGCTTCTTCCGGTTTGTAGTGCCGTTGCCGGTACACCCCATTTTCTCTTTTCGCAATCGTCACCCATCCATCCGCGTCATTATGCTGGAAAAAGAAATGACGGGTCGCTTTTTCCAAAACATTTCCCACGACATTTTTCCCCTCTCTCTTGAAGGAAAAGTCGCCCCGTTGTAGAATATAAATAATAACAACTTAAAAAAAGGGCAGACTTGTCCTGTACTGATTCGAGAAGTCCACCGGAGCGGCCAAACTCATGGGTGGGCTTTTCTCGTTCTTGACTAATTTCGACGTTAACAGCCAAATTCCTGCTATGAAAAGGAGCAGCCTGTTGGCTGCCCTCTCCTATTGATTCATTAGCAATTGCTTGATGCGCTTAATATCGGCGTCATGCTCAACGGAACGAATTGAAAGAAGCTCAATTACACTCTGCTGACGTTCTTGAATATTTGCCAGTTGACGAACTTCACTTTTCGCATCTCTTGTCTGCTCGTCCATTTTCTCAAGCAACTTGTCTGTCAGATCACCGATTTGTTTCGCGATTTGTTTCTGCCCTTCTTCCAGTGAATCCAGGCGTTTTTGAAGCGGTTGTAGCTCTTTACGTATTTCTTCACGCATGGGCTGCAGTTCTTCACGTATTACAGAGCGCATCATTTCAACCAATTTCTGCTCATCCATCACATGCAGCCTCCTTTTCAATATGGTATACTACAATCGAATATTTTTCCAAAGGCTCTTTTCTGTGGCAGCAGAAAGAGCTATTTTTTATTGTAACAGCTTTTCTGAACATTTCCAGTCTGTCGTCTATATCCCCTCTTCGATTATCATGATCTATTTTCTATTTAATCAATTCTGTATTATATAAACCAAAAGGGCGAGTTACAAATCCAACCCTTTCGTGAACAACGTCCCCATGTTATTCTTACTACATATGCGCATGTGTTACCGGCTCATAGCGTTCCCAGCGCTTTGAGCCATTTTCTTTTTCTGCAGCTCCGATATTGCAAACAGGATTAAGTAACGCTCCTTTGTGGTCAACCTAAGCCATTCAGATGCCTTGTATCTCATTTGTTTTCCTCCGTTCCTGATATGATGCTTTCGTCTTTCAAATCGATCGTTACACTGTCTTGGATTTGCGCCAACTTAATCCGGCATTCAAGCTCAACCTTGCGAAGAAGCTCACCTAAATCAATTGTAATTCTTTCCATGTTTATCCCCTCTCCTTTTCATATCCTCATTAGCCTTTTGTACGATATCTCTGGCAGCAATTTCAGCTCGTTCATGTGGGATAATACTTTCTGAATCCATCCAGTATAAAACATGTTCCTGAGTACCTTCCTTGCCGTCTTTGTGCAGCCGTACATCACTCATGAAGAAACACCATGACATAGCCGGTATAGCTGCGACATACCCTCGTTCTACTCGGAATAGGTACGTTTTCAGCTCGTTCTTATCAGGGCCGGCAATTTGAAACTGTTGATAGTATGAAGTTTTTTGCACTTTCTTGCCTCCTTCACTTCATTTATCATTTAGCGTTTAACTTATAACGTTATATTATACTATATAAAGTTAATCGTCAAATGTTAATCTTTAAATGTTTAACATTTTATGATAATATCTGTTTGAGGTGAAAATAATGATACGATTTAAACTAAGTGAATTGTTGGAGGAAAATGGAATTACCCGTAATGCATTGGCTCGTGAAGCAAAGGTACGACCTAATTCGGTGTATGAGATGTGCGATAATCAAACAAAGCGTGTGGATTTACAAACGCTTGATAAGCTATTGACGACATTAGGGGAGTTATCTGGAAAAGAAATTGTCTTAACCGATGTACTGGAATACATACCAGGCGTAGAAGAGAAGAAACAAGGTGAGGATAATCCGGACAAATAGATCCGGGTTATTTTTATGCAGAATTTAACCTCATAAATTTTCCTAATGTCGAATAAAAAAGGTGAGGTCATTAAGACCCCACCCCCGCCCTTACTGTGACTGGACATTTTTATTCTAAAAAGTTTCGTTTGTTTCGAATGTTTCCTTTTTATCATGGGTATATTATAATTGGAGGTGAAAGGAAGTGAAGGATAAAATGGTGAGTCAAAAGGAGATCCAAAATATTGAAGAGTTACTTCCGCAGCTTTCTGAAAAAGTTACCCAATTTGTAAAATTCGAACAATATCAAGAGGAAATTGTTCGAGGACTATCTCCGGAGGATTGGGAATCTATACAAAAACTTAGTGAATTTTCTCCTCGTTATGCTGCAATTATTAAAAGGATGCTTCCTCCAGTCAATGCAGTTCAAGTCGCAGATTCTTCTTTCTACGACTTTAACGCATTCGAGACTTCTGGCGATCCGGAATTTCTCTCTCCAGGCGAGGTTGCCGATCTCCTTGGAATTACTCCACAAATGGTACGAAGATATTGTAAAGAAGGAGCAATACCTGCTTACAGAACTCTTGGAAATCGAGGAAGCTGGAGAATAGATACCAAACACTTTTTTGCTAAATATCCAGATAAACGCGACTTATTCAGAGAAAGAATACAAGAAGATAAACGTCGCACCAAAGAAGTGATCGAAGCGCTTAATGAAATGGCTAAAACAGGAGAATATGATGCGCTGTTAGATGATAATAAGGAGAGTTGATACTGTTGTCACTGGGGGAGAAGCGCGCTTTTATTATCGATACAAATGTCATTTACAATATCGTTCACAGTTCAAGCAACCATGAAATTCAAGCATTTTTGAACACATATAATGACTGGCAAAACGGAGCTTACGATGGTGTTATGTATTTTGCTCAAGAAGTACAAAACGAACTGGAAGTACAACTACTCTCAACAAAGATAAATAAGAAACTACGTCCACGATTTCGTATGGAAATGTCGAAGTTCCGGACACTTCAATGTTCTTCAACAAAGAAAAGAGAACACGCGGTTCGACAGCTCGCTGCGTACGTTGCATACACTTATAAGATTCCGATTACAGGAAAGTACGAGGATAAAAACAGGGAAACCATGATGCAATACCCATCGGTCAGTGATGCCCGCATCATATTAACCGCCATTGACTATGAGTATGATATTGTCACTTCCAACATCAAAGACTTTCTCGTACTTTCCTGTATTAACCCTTTGCTTCATATCATTAGGCCCAAAGATAATTATCCCATTGTTTTTTCACAACAATTTTATGAAGAACTCGAAAGCGACGAGTTTGTTGAACATTTAAGAGAACAGATTATCAACGATGATAGTACTACATAATTTTTGACGTGAAAAACAACCTTAGTTAGGTTGTTTTTTTGTTTCCATAACCAAGATGACCGAACTTTAAAATGAATGTAGTAGGCAATTAGTTAAAATCAAGTGACCTTTTATTATCATGGAATTGCTAAACGTGGGTTTTCCGCGAAAATATTTGGGTGCCCCCCTCACGTTTTCTATTGCTCAAGCTCCAGAAAGCCCGATAAATGAGTGTCTAAACCTCATTAAGCGATTCTCAGTGTTCGTTATGACCGCTCTTTTTTGTATCACGTTCTTTTATAGCACGATATAAGGTAGCTTTGCTAATTCCTGTTTCCTCAAGAATTTCAGATATGCTCATTTCCTTTGCGTCATACAGTGCTAAAGCAGTCGCAACCTTCCTCTTATCAGCTTTGGGCCGACCACCCAACCGACCACGCGCTCTGGCCGCCTGTAGTCCTGCTGTAGTTCTTTCTGCAATAATATCACGTTCCATTTCCGCAAGTACCGCAAGCATACGAAACATCGCCTTTCCGATTGCTGTAGATGTGTCAATATTGTCGCGCAAACTGACAAACTCAATCCCGCGCTTCTCAAATTCCTGCGTTAGCTCTAATAACTTAAACGTAGAACGACCCAGACGATCAAGCTTGTATACCACAAGGGTATCGCCTTCCCGTAAAGCATCAAGACAGCGTTGTAACTCCGGTCTATCGTCCTTCTTACCGCTCATCTTCTCTTCATAAATCCGTTCACAACCAGCCGCCCGCAGTGCATCAATCTGCATATCGAGATTTTGGTCGAGAGTAGATACACGCGCATATCCGATTTTCATATGTACCGCTCCTTTAGAGTAGTTTCTTATCTCTATAGTATCTAAAACGGCCCATATTAGCAACATTGTTTTTGTAAACAGTTTTGATACTAAATCAAGAGCAGGAACCCTTATTCTTTTTTCTTTTCTTTTCTTTTTTCTAAAACAATCGTTTTTGAAACTATTGTCCAATTTTTTTGTTTACAATTTATAGAAAATAAATATAATTAAAATTACCTCTGGTGTACAAGGGCAGAGCCTCCACGGTGTTGCTACCACAAACAACATTCTTGCGGAGGATTCTCTCTTGGGCGCTGAACAACAGCGCTTATTCTATACATAGGAGGTACTGCGATGAACTGGAATAACTTTCGGAACGTCGACGTACTGCTTGTGATTGCTATGATGGCAATCCAAACAGCAGTTGCGTTGAAGAGCCTGCTGTAAAGCAGGTTTCTTCTCAGGAATATAACGTCGCCTTTATGGCGGCTTTTTTATTTTATTAGACTGTTTAAAAAAGAATGGAGATATACACATGAACGATCTTCACTTCAATTTAGACTTTTACGATCAACTACATTTAGGACGAAGTGATAAATATCGCTATGACTTCATCAAATTCAAATATATCGATCGGCAATATTACTCCAACATAAACCCTGTTTTAAATAGTGCTGTTTTTATTTTCCGAACTATACAGAATGGGGAAGGAAAAGGGAATGTACTGATCGATATATTGAAAGATGAAAATATTAATGGCGTCCAGGTGGCTTATCATAAAAACTGCCATTTTCATTTCATCGAAGATAGAGATTTTGAGGTCGAAGGAAAAGTAACGATCACTGATTACATCGAAATTACAATTTATGAAAACGAGCTTAGCAAGCAGTACGTAGCTATTTTAAAAGACCAGCTCTGTTATCCAAATAACGATAGCAGACAACGTTTTAAATTTCGTGAGATGAAATATCTTCTCTTTACCGAATATGACCACAGAAAGAACCTAAATAATACAAGCAATATTGAATTTGCACCTGTCTTCCAAAAACAGTTGGACGTTATATGGCATGAGAACCGTTATCGAAATTTCAACTCGATATCATACATAGACGAAAAGAACATTAAAGACGGTGATGCTTGGACTATGGTCAAAGAAAAAATTAAAAGCAATAGCGAGGAGTGGCACGATAAATATCGAAAAGTACAGGAAGAACTTGAGGATGAGCATCGGTCTTTCAAATACCGACCAGTCGAAGATTGATAAAAAATAATTCATGAAAGGGCAATGAACATGGAGAAAAAAATAACTCGGATTAGCCTTCTGGCTGATGAAGACATCAAAAAATGGTGGGAGGATTACGCTGACCACAATCACCGCCAGGAAAAGTTAAGAGAAGCTGTCAAAATCGGAATAGAGGTATTGGAAGGCAAAAAGGGAATCGTATCTACGGAAAAGCAGGAGTTATACGATGCAATCGAAACCTTACTACGGCAAGGGATTATTCCTCAAAGTATGCCGAAGAAAAAAGCTGATATAGCTTTACTGCGTCAAAATCGCCAGTCGATTTTGAATTCAATAAGATAATTTGTCTTTTGCAACATTTTTAATATTGTCCTACATAACTCATTAGCGATATAATAACCACTGTATTGAATAGAACATGCCGACTGACCATTAACTTCGATTCGATCCTTGTCTTTTCAGACAGGGAGGAGTTAAATTGAGCAAAATCGAAATTCTTTCAGTGATTGCAATTGTATTAGGGATTATTCTGATTGAGTTGGTAAGGAATCCAAAAAACAATCCCTACTATCGCATGTTGGTTATGCTTTTACTAATCACAGAAGCTTTTATACTGGGCTTTATATTAACCCAGTTTCTCTGACACGAAGATCGTATAGTATAGGCATGTTCATGAAAAGTTTAAAATCAATCACAAATTAAGGATCGAAAACAAGTAATGGGAGGGTCTTAAAAGGGTAACACCTTTTAAGATGTTCCCATAAACGTGAAAATAATAAAATACAAAAATAAAACCTCTGCTAAAACAGCAGAGGTTTTTGTATGTTACTTGGCTTCAATTTCATCTAATATTCTCTTTATCGCTTCATTAACCAGCGCTGTTTTAAATCCACGCTCGCGCCCCCTGGCCGCTTTGTTCATTCTCTTTAGTAAATCATTATGAATAAGGAATGTCTGCCTGGTATGCGTATCTTCTACCGTAGCCTTCTTTTTCTTTTCCAGGAACGAATCAATAAACGATTTATTATTACTTAATTCTGATTCGTTTTCTTCATCCTTTTCACTTTTAACTTTCATTGATACTTTGTTTTGTTCAGTATCATTGTTACTTTTTACTATTACGTTTTTTGTTTCAGTATTACTATTACTTAATACTGGTACATTTTCTTTATCAGTTTTATTTGCTTGCTTAGCTTTAGCGGCTCCACCGAGTTTATCAAACATATCGTCGAGTTTCGCCATGCTATAATACCTCCTTTAACAAGTCAAAATAAGGGTTCGATTTATCCGTATATACTGCCGGTTTTTCTTTCCTTGCTACCGCATTTGCATACTTAATCGTGCGTGTTATAACGGTTTCTGCCATGTAGATATCATTAGTAGCACAATACCTTCTTGCCTGCTGCATCATCTCGCCATGAAGACCAGTTCGGTTATCAACCATGGAGCCAAATACAGCTGCAACAGATAACTCCGGATTATTTTTTTCAGCAAACTGCTCTACAGTGAAAAGTACATTAATCAGCCCTTGAACCCCAAACAGCTCGGGTTGAAAAGGTACAACAACCTTATTACTTGCTGCCAGCGCGTTCCCCGTGACTAACCCCAACGACGGAGGCGTATCGATAAATATGTAGTCGTAATGCTCGTCCATGTTTTGAATTGCCTCTTTTAAAATAAACAGCGGGCGAGGATACAGGTCTAAATTTGTAAGGATCGCAAAATCAATCGTATTCATATCTTCATTGGCCGGGACAATATGCAAATTTTCATCTAAGTCAATTTTGATGTCATCAAGCATCCTCTTGCCAACAAATACGTCATAAATCGTATGTTCCACCGTTTGTATGTTCACACCAAACGAGAGCGAAAGATTTCCCTGTCCATCGCTGTCAATCATCAGTATCTTCGCATCCGGTTCCTGAATATGAAGAGCTGCTGCCAGATTCGCAATTGCAGTGGTTTTCCCTACGCCGCCCTTGTTCATCACAATACTAAATACTTTTGCCACGTTACACCCCTCCTACCATTATTAGACAAGGCCATTTTATCACCGATAGACGTTTAATTAAACAGAAACACTCGTTCTTAAAACGATTAATTAATATTGAAACTTAATACTGAAACATATAACTTAAACATAAAAAAGACAGGGATACCCTGCCAATACTTACATTATCACTATACTGAACATTATTTAACAGACTGCAGCAAACATCAATTAACCTGATTATTTATTCTTATTTTACCCGCTTTCAATGTCTAAAGTCCGCCCTTACATCCTGCAAGAAAAAATAGACAAGTATGTAACTTAAAAGTTCTGACAATAAAGAATAATAAATAGTCGGGGGTGTTTATTGCATGAAATGTCGGGTATGTAGCGCAAAAGGTGCATCGGACAAGAAGTGGGGCCTTTGTTCCAGCTGTTATAAAGCACAGAAGAAATTCGTAAAGAGCATGCCGAAAATTAAGGCTGCGTCCACATATAGGTGATTTTTCCATTCTCCGATACGGGGATGACTCTTCGACCATCCGGAACATTATGGATTTTTTGAATGTAAGTAATGAAGTCAGGATTATTTAGACACAACTCAATTATTTCGGCTGCAAGGATTGTTTTTGGCGTTTGAACAGCATAAGCGAGCTGCTCAAGCAACGCATGCGACTCTTTAGAGAGTCCTGCATTGACTCTAATTTTCTTATCACTACGCTCTACCCTTCCCTCTTTTCGAATCATTTTAGCCTCCCTCGACCGGCTTAAGTCCGGAAACGATTTCACCATAAAACCGTGAAACCTCTCCTCTACCGGTGAAATGATTTCATTGTTACAAGATGATATGTCGGCCAAAGCTTGTCCTATGCAGGGAATGTTCTTATATCAAATTCCATATAAAACTATGTCAGTAAAATAGATGCTCCCTTTCTTATATGACTTTTTAGGAAAGGGTTAATCTTATATTAGGTGCAGTTGTAAAAACGGGAACCGATTGCTGTTCTTATACGAAATGATGGTAAACTACAGAATTCTTTTTTATCCTTATGAAACAATTCCCAAAAGACAACGAGGAAAATTCACGCAAAAACTTTACTCAGCAAATAGCAGATGCAGGTGTAATCCCTATGAATACTTAAATAACGTACCGGAAACCAACCTGGCAACAAAAAAATTAAGGGAAACAGGGGAAACGCGGAAACCGGAAACGTTTATCGAAAAATAAAAAGACAAGGAGCGAGGTTATTCTCAGTCCTTGTCTTTGTTTTCTTGTTCTTTTTCCTGATTCCATTTCTTGTTCGCTTCTTCAATTTCTTTCGCTATTCGTTGTGCTTCTTTTTCGTCGATAATCCATGCCATATTGTTCCCTCCGCGGGCATATTTTTTTACAAATAACGAGAATGGCGGTGGTTTGTTTGGTAAAGAGTGTGTCCATTCCAGAGACGTTATATACAGAGTTAGACCGCGCCGGTGTTTTGTTGGCATATATGAGCGGCAGAAAGGAGCCTTATACAGTTGAAGAAATGTTGGTTATGTCTGCCGAAAAGTCAATTGCGCATATGCGTACAAATCACGAGGACTTAAAGAGTACTGTCTATATACCAGCTTCTTTATCATTGCTTAGTGGTGAAGCTAAGCTGCAAACCACAATCAATAAATACATTAAGAAGCAAAACTTCCGTATTAAAGCGATACAAAAGGCCACCAATTTACCTAACGCTACTCTGTACACGATAGCATCTGGGGAAAGGATGCCATCAGTTGATACATTATTTAAACTGCTTCCAGCCCTTGGGTTTCCTTCTCTCGATGAGCTGTTCACGCGATAGCTCTAATTTTTTTGTTCGGTTTTTCTCGCTAACGGAACTTTTTTTGTAAGTTTGAGGAATCGGACAATTTCTTCCGCACATAAGGTATTCTCAACAGGAACGGAAAGGGGGAGAAAGAGCGTGGTTATTACCAGTGTAACCCTGGCGTTTATGGCTTTGAAAATTGCCGCCGGCGGCTCAGTAATTGCCGGGACTGAAAAGCTGGTCGAGGGATTTTATGATGGTAAATTGCTAAAAGGCAAAAAGGGGAAAGGGGGGCGTCCTCATGAACGTACGCATCGCTCTGCGCGCGAAAGACGCGACGATTCCGGTTCAACCCAAAACATTGAGTTCTAATCCGG
This sequence comes from Aneurinibacillus danicus, assembly GCF_007991215.1. Classification (GTDB taxonomy): domain Bacteria; phylum Bacillota; class Bacilli; order Aneurinibacillales; family Aneurinibacillaceae; genus Aneurinibacillus; species Aneurinibacillus danicus. Next base: position 18,474 of record NZ_BJXX01000159.1, on the reverse strand, counting down.
ATTTTTTCATTCAATGGGTGGAAAGAGAGGTGAAAGCCGCCAGCCCGAAACAAAAAAAGGAGTGGAAGCGCATAGCCAAACAGTGCCTGTCCACATTCGAGAGCAGCATGCGCCGCGTATCTCCTTACATGCTCGCCGCAGCTCCCTCAGTGTTTCCGATTCCGGGTTTGGATCAGGCCGCGTCCCTGTTAAGTATAGTAGCGTCGTTTCTGTTCAAGCAAATGCTCCCCGACATTCCAGCACCACCAGCCAAATCCCCAACAATTCCGAGCGTGGCAGATGCCGCACATTCTATTCCGCAAGCAGTTCCGCAGACCATCCCGCAAGTTTCCACTGCCACACAAATAACCGCCCCAGCTACTGTTCAAGTAACCGCCACACCATTTTTCCCAAGCAAACACACAATGGATTCCATCATTCCGCATCCAGTATTCGGGAACAGCCCGACAGGAACAGACCTGGCACAGTTGTTTCAAGAAGCTATACAGTATCTTATTACGAACGGCTTTTGGTTCTTGGTCGCCATTTTCGTCAGCACCTTTATTTTAAAAGCGTTGGGATTCGAAGTGCTGGCAAAGAAAATGGCCAAAAACTCTCTGCGTGGCTTCGGAATTTTGCTTCTGTCGATTCCAACCTTGACCTTAATCGTTTACTTTATAAGTTGGATAATGTCCGACGTTCCTGGATGGTTACCGCCACTCAAGTAATACCGTATGCGGTTCTGGCGGGTGGGGTAGTGGCCTCTATGTTTTTATTTGCTAATCCGGTATCCGCTGCAGAACCTGTAACCCCGCCCATTCCTGACTATGCCCATTCATTTCTTTACTGGCTGCTCGGCTGGATATTTCGTTTAATATGCGGCGTGGTCTATACGCTTCCGATTTGGATTTTCACCAGCACCGGTTTCATGCACACCTTTTCTCTTGTAACCATTCTTTCCATCTCATTGATCGGAATAAAGGGAGTATGGAAAGGAATTTCTACAGGGTACGCCAAGCAAGAAGTATCCAATAAAGAGATTGGTGGCATGGTGTGGCGGCTGGTACTCGTTATGATTGGCATTGGATTTTTGCCGATGGGATTGGATACAATCACGCGTCTGATTAACCGTGTGACATTGGCTATCGGAAAGTTTGGATTTTCTCAGGTCACCAGTACACCGGATGTTTCCTATCTGAATAATGCGGTGATTACACAAGGTTTTAGTGACATTGATGTATTTAGCATGGCCATCTTTGACGCGCTGCTTTTATGGAATGCGATCCCGCTTCTCTTTCAAGCCGGACGCCGATGGGTAGACATGACTATTCTCGGTGTTGTTAGCCCGCTGGCGTTATCCTGCTTCGTTTTTGAAGACACGAAGCACTATGGGCGGACATGGTGGAACGGTGTGAAGAAAATCGGAGTAGAGCAAATATGGCAAGTGTCTCTCTTGGCGTTCCTTCTCCTTCTTATGTTCGGCTCCAAACAAATTACCGGCCCTGCGGATGTATTTGTCAAATTCCTGCTTCTTATTGGTGGCCTCTCACGTATGAAGCAACCTCCGTCTTTTATGCCGCGCGATGGAAAGTCTAAAATGGGTCGCTCTGTACAAAAGCGGATCACAGATACGGCGAAAAAATTAGTAGTCCCGAAGAAATCATAAGGAGGAAACGTATGCTTACCTTCTATGAATCAGCGGCCGGCGCGTTCGCTGATGGCCGCTTTGGTGTCGATATCGTTAAACATGGGCATGAGGTTACCGTTCGCTATTTTACACAATCTCGCCGCGTTCCTCTTCCTCCTTCTTCGTCTCCTGATGTATTCGTGCCGCGGGCTTATTATCAGGCATTTCCTAAGCGGGCGGCTTGTTTTCCATTTTCTTTTACCCGCACATTTGACCGGGCAAAGTTCTCGCGGATACCCGGTAACGTCTGGATTCAATTTCTTGCCCGAAAAAGGGATGAGCGTTGGTGCGAACTTATCATGGCACAGTACGATGCATACCTATCAGGTGTGCCGAATCCCTCTTCATTTTCCCTTTTCCGTCGCGTGCAGGAGTGGGCAGCGGTCAAGATTAATGAGATTGCAGGATGGGCGGAAGGCGGTGTTATCATTCCACAAACGGAGCAAAAAGAGCAGGAAGACGGTTTTCAAGTGAGCATCCGGATTGCCATACAAGAGGATCGCAGAAGCCGCATGCCGCTGATTCGGTTTGTTGAAGCACTCCTTTCACCCTTAGCCGATATGAACGAATTTGAGGTGGTTTCTACCTCTAAACGTTTGCTTTCGTACATGGAAGAAAGAACTTTTTCACCGGAAGACAAGCGGGATTTTTTGCTCTGCACATCGGAAATTCGCGCCTTTTTTCCAGATGCGATATATGAAGATGAACCACTTTTGTTGGAACATGTTCCGGAAGAAATCGCCACAGAAGAAATCCGTACACCGCGCGCCGATATTCTGCCTGCTGCGCCGGTAGAAGAGAGCGAAAAGCCGGACGTAGAAGCAGAACAATCCAAGCGGAAGTTAGAGAAGGCCATGCGAAAAATCGGCATCTTAGATGGGAAACTGGAAGTAGTTAGCATGGTCAAAGGGCCAACTCTTCAGCAAATCACGGTTAAATTGCCACGTGGCATGAAGTTTAATGATCTTTCTCGGCAACGCATGAACCTGCAAACCGAGCTTGGAAAAGAGGAAATCACTATTACGCAAGGATCGCAGCCAGGAACAGCGGCACTATTATTCCCTCGCGATACCCGCGACATTGTATGGCTGGAGCCAATACTTGCGTCAGAAGCGTTTCAGCAATATACCAAAGAACATGATTTGGCTTTTGTAGCAGGTGTAGACATTATTGGTCAACCAATATTTGATTCACTTACCCGCTTCCACTACGCGCTTGTTACGGGCGCGAAAGGCGGCGGAAAAACAGAATTTACAATGGGAATGCTCTATACCTTGCTCTCGTATAACTCTCCAGACATGCTACAAGTAACGATTATTGACCCAAAACGAATTGACTTTTCTTTCTTTAATATCGGATTCCCCCATATTACCGGCGTGATTACGGATACTGAGGAAGCGATAGAAACATTGGAAGGATTAACGGATGAAATGGAGGAGCGGTATGAACAATTAGAAAAAGCAGGCGTGCGCTCTCCAAAAGCATACCGGGAAAAGACGAAGCAGTCGATGCCGTACAAAGTAGTGCTTGTTGATGAATACGCGGATTTATTTATACAAGACAAAAGTGTAGAAGAATTTATTGTGCGGTTAGGGAATAAGGCGCGTGCCTGCGGTATTTTTGTCATTCTATGCACGCAGCGTCCTTCCGCGGACATTGTGACCGGGAAAATCAAAGGAAACTTCCTTACCCGCTTCTGTTTTAACCTTCCTGCTCATTCTGACTATCATACTGTGTTTGGCAAACAGATGAATCCGTGCTTATTAGGCAAGGGTGATGGGCTGGCAATGATCGAAGGGAAGAACGGATATATTCGTTTTCAATCTCCTTTACTTGCGGGGAATGAAACGGAGTTGGAAAAGAAGCTCTCGGCACTTAAAGAACGATGGGTAAACACACGCGACCAAGAGGAAAAAGACCAAGAAGAACAAATGGCGAAACTTCTTGCCTACATCGAACAAACCGGAGAAACTCGAATACGCGAGATTCAGAAATATATGGGAGTTCGTACCGTTGTCGCACAAGATATGATGCAAAAACTTGTCTTAAAAGGGGCATTACTTGCGCCAGATGAGAAGAACCCGCGGTATAGGCTGGCTAAAAGCGAGAATAACATGACGTGAAAATAAAAAGATTTCCATCATAAAATCCCCATCTGTTACAACTAATAATGTGTTAGAGCATGTCATAGTCTAAACCAAAGAGGGGGTTGACTATGAAGTACTCTACACATATAGCCACATCACTATTGTTCGGGTATGGGATAGCAAGTCTGTTGTCTGCACCCTTATCTGCAGCTTACTACGGAGGGGTTGTTCTTGGCTCTCTCCTTCCAGATATCGATCATCCTAACTCTTACATTGGAAGAAGGTCATTTGGGTTAGCTAATATTATTCACGATTTATGTGGACACAGAGGAATTACTCATTCATTAATTATGTGGATACTCGTTTTTTTGCCGGCTTTATGGTTTTATCCCACTCTCTTTATGTTCGGGCTAACAATCGGTTACTTGGGACACATATTGGGTGATAGTTTTTCAGTGTCTGGTGTTCCTTTGTTGTATCCTTTGACGAAAAAGAAATTTCCCGCCCCGATAACTTATAGAACCGGAAGCTTTGAAGAAATATTAATCTTTATAATTGCTTGTATTCTTTTACTGTGGATAATGTATTCTAATCTCCAGTACTTATTACCAACCTTATAAACGTTAAAAAATAAATCAGCCTCCCACTCATCCGGGAGGCTGTTGATTGTACACTTTTTGCGTAACACGCTTTATTTTTTTTGTTTCTTTTTATGAATATGTTCGCATTCGATTTGGTTACGTGTAAGGTTAACATTAAGTTGGAAGTATCCGCGAGAAGCCGCGTACAAGTTCTGCAGCAGTTTCTCAATGATCTCTGATGGTGGTATTACGCCCGTCTCCCTTGTATCACCGAACTGCCTTATATCACCAAGTTCCCGCGCTATTGCCATATGATGCGCTCCCAGTGTGATTGTGAATTTTTGGCCTTTCTTTTTCCTTTCTTCGGCGATGCATTTCAAGCACACTTTAGGTTTTTTCGCCTTTTTGAATTTATGTGGCCTCTTCCAATACCCGCATCGCGTACACAGAACCATTTTTTCTGTAGGATCAAACTGGTAGATTGGCTCGCCCGTCACTACATCCCACATAAATGGGGCGTATTCTGCATCTTCATCCAGTTCAAAATCTGCATCGTGTTCCTGCTCATAGTTTATATCTGGATCATAGTCATCATCCAGAAAATCATCATGGTACAGGAAATCAAAATCAAAATATTCTTGTGGAACTTCTGGATCGGAACCGAAAAGTTTGAATTCCTCTGGTTCATCGATCATTTTTTCCAAAATCTCCGGGCTGTGTTCCTCCAGGCTGTGCAGGAAGAATGGTGTGTCTTTTTCATGGTCTTCATTGGTAGGGCAAGTACCATTTTCTTTTTCGCGATCTTTGTTCATAGTGTGAATGCTGTTGTCTTTTTGCATCGTTCATAAATCCTCCTAAGTTTAAGATGTCTCAGTATACGGCCCTGTTTTTCAGATCGGTTGCCATTTTTTTAAAACGAGAAAAAATTTTTTTGATGGCTAACTTTGGTATAGAAACGGTGGGGGGATTTTTCAAAAAACATGTATAGAATCCTTGTTCATTTTGGACATAAGCGGTTCAAATACAAGCGGAATAACCGTTTTTTCCGTTTGTATTAAATAGTTTTCTATAGTGAAGAACACCAGAAATGTGTGAGGGTAGGGGCGAGCTTTCCTTAGCGAGACCCGTACCAGCTTCCGTTGTCGGCATCGCTATCCGAATGAATATGTAATGCCGGAACGGGAGCGGCGATGCGACAGCAGCGCACTGGATAGGCGGGAAAAATATTTTTGCTCAGGGGTTAGTTTTGCGGAATTTAGGACGTATGCTATGAGCAGAAAGCTATTTTGCAGTGCGAAGGCCGCCAGAGTTGTGGATAGCGCATATGATTCGATCACCGTTGCATAACTCCACTGTTGAGTAGAATAACGATTTTTAGAGAAAGGGGGAAATAGGGGAAGTATGCTCTTGGCATGATGAAAATGAAATAGCTTTGTGAAAAAAGGACGTTTTGCCCGATACGGTTCGGCATTACGTCCTTTTTTATTTCTGCAAAAAGAGAGGAGAATTTAAAATGACCATAGGAAAACAGTTAAAGTACTTACGCAAACGATCAAAAATGAAGCAGGCTGATATCGCAAAGATTTTAGGCATAACACGTAGTGCCTATTGCTCCTATGAAAATCAAAGGCGCGAACCAGAACTGTCCCGACTCATTGCGATGGCCGATTTTTATCATATCTCACTGGATACTCTTGTTGGTCGAAAAGAAAAGGAATGGATAGTACTCGAGGAAGAACAAGAGTTATGCGATTTCTTGGAGAAAAATACCGTTATATTTGCCGGAAATCGTTTAACGCCAGAGCAAAAAGGAAAATTGCTCAAGATGGCTCAAATCATGCTATCAGACAACTAAAACTGTATGCAGCGCTAAGACCCGACTGTATAGGCAGGTCTTAGCATACTTAATGTTCTTATATGGTTGGTTAAAAATTTAATTTACAAAAAATTAGCAACGAGTTAGGATAGTGATATACGATTTTATTTGCTTTCTGACCAGCTTTTCTGCTGAGTGGACGTTACGATAAAACGATGGCTCTGGCCTAAAGGAACAAGCAAGGGACTCTCATCTTTAGCGAATCTGGAACGAAGATGGTAGGAGGTCACAAAAGTGGGCATGGACGTTTGCGGGTTGATTCGACGTTTTCAACGTACCCGTAAAACGAGGATGCAATGTGCATGCTGTTCTTATATCTGTAGGCGAAGACAATAGTGAATGTGGATTGTGAACGCCCGGTATATTAGCAACAGCATGTAGGTGAGATTTCTTCTATCAAAGGCAATGGTAGTAGAAACGATGCAAACCCGCGATTTGCCTTTTTATGTTCTCGGTACTTCTAAAACAGTATAAGTATGCCCTTTACGGGATTCAAAAAACAGGTATGCCTAAAAAGGTGTAGCTGTTTTTTTGTTGCCTATTTCTTAAAAATAACATAATATTTTCTCATACCTTATTTTTAAAATATATGTCATGCAGCGTGATGCTCTGACACGGCGAGACGCCAACAATCCTTTTTATTTCATTCATTTATTTCTTCGCACTTCACAAGCGTGAGGCGCGCTTAATCCGATGGAAATCCGCTCTTTGGAGTGACTGTTTTCGAAAGAAAAATGAGGACCTATGTGTCTTTTTTGGGGATTCGAATCGTAACCTATGGTTACAGTGACGATAAAAAGCACCGGATTGCTTCTGATATAAATCAGAAATACTTCACCGCTATGAAATCAATCCAGCTTTGTGCATGGATGCTGTTATAAAAAACAAAATAACCGGCGAAACGCCGGGCGTTAGAAAAGAGAGCTGTGTTTTTTTACAGGCTCTCTTTTTTTATTCACCTGGAACGCATATGGAGGACTCCTATGCTGGATAGGTGATGCTTTATCCGAATGCAGTTCGCGGCAAAGGAACGATCGCTATGGGCGGCGGTTTAGAAGTAGCCAAGTGTGCGCTGAAAAGCGTGCGATGCCAGTAGGCAGGAGAGTCGTACAGTCAACAGGCGGAGCCGAGCCTGAATAATATCGGTCCATAATGCCATGCTTCGTATTCAGAAGCGCTCGAAAGAGAAAGGCATGCCGCATCCGTGGGTACGGAGCTGTACGGAGGCAGTTACGCGGCCGGTTTGCTCAACGATTTTTCAAAATTAAATAGTAGGGAGACAGATATTATTTTTCTTTGAAAAACCGCAAAAAAGCGGGCCTCTCCCTGTGGTGGAGGTGGTGTAGCGGAAGAAATGCACCTCTCTGCCAACGGGTGAAGTATGCCCATAAGGAGGAATGAACATGTCTAACACAATGCCGTGGAAGATCCGAAACCGGCATGAAATACCAGTACCTAAAGGGGTGGTTAACACCGGGGTATACTGCAATCTTATAGAGCAATTGAACAAGCTCGCTCGGCATAATCGGTCTTTGTCGTTCAAGTCGCGAGACCGTTATTACAAAGCTGTTGAACGGTTTATTCGCTTCCTGGCGGATAATTACCAGCTGCAGAAGCTATCTAACATGAGCGGCCGGCATGTGGTCACCTACATCCAATACATGCAGTCAAAGGGATTATCCGCCTCCACCATAAAAACAGATGTAGGCGCTATCCGCTTTTTTCATGACCTTATGGATACCACCAGGCATCCTCTGCCGACGAATGAAGAACTGCAGGAGCATTACTATATCACATTGGAGAAGCGGAAATTCGGCGGAGTAGACCGGGTGTGGTCACAAAAAGAGTTCACAGGAATGATCGACTACGCCCGCACCCTCAAACGCCATGATATAGCGCATATTGCTGTTTTAGGAAGAGAGCAAGGTTTGCGTATTCATGAAGCGGTACGGCTTGATAGAGCGGAAGCAGAGAAGTCTCTACGCACCAATCTTCTCACCATTAAGGGAAAAACCGGACTAATTCGGCATGTTCCGCTACGTGAGAGCGCCAGGACAGTTCTGGCAGAGGTTATACAGGCGGTTGAGCGGGGACAGAAGCTGTTCGTTCCTGCAGATAAGAAAGCCCATCAAGTTATAGAATCTGTCCAGCGCTTCATTATCAATCACCGCGATAAGTTTTCTGAAGCTGGAAGGGATGCACCGCTTACGTTTCATGGACTGAGGCATTCCTTTGCCAGAGAAGAGTATAGAAAGCGGATTGAAAGCGGGATGAATGCCCACAAAGCACGTCTTGAGGTGTCGGAGTTACTGGGACATCGAAGAGACGATGTGACAAGGATTTATCTATTCGAAAAAACAGGGGAGGAAACAGAATGAAATTTTATAGGATTGCTGAAGATGGTCGTCACATTCTCACGCAAAAAAGGGAAGAAGCCGCTGCCGTTTTCATGGACATAGAAGAGTTGGAGAAAATGGAGCGCACCATCCGAAACAAAACAGAAGAAGCGGAGCGGTGGAGAAAGAAATTGACAGGCGAAGGACTGGAATGGAAAATTACCCGTGTAATCATTCACGTATACAGTTCAAACTATCATGTTTTCATGACCGTTCCAGTTCCTCATCAGCTGCATAAAGAGCAAGAAGCAAAGGATGCAGTTGTAAAGCGCTTCGGGCATATCCTCAATAACTTGGAGTCTTACAGACTATATTTTACACCTGCTGCAGGGTGGGTTTTGTATTTAGAACTTTACCCCGTAAAGTATGAAATTTTAAAAAAAGAAATGAGTATTGGATAAAGGTCCAGTACCAACTTGGTATCGATTGTATAATACAGAATCTTACTTTTCACGGCCTCCGACGAAATTTATTATCTTCTTATTAATGCAGGGCGGAAGAAAACAAAAGAAATTGCGAGGCGTTTTGGCCATGGCCGTGACCAGGTGACACGCATTTATTTTGGTACAAGGAAAACGAAAAAGAGCAAATCATCACAGTAGCAGTCTTGCACAAAATGGGCAAATGACTTCCCGGCGGGGATGAAATTTGCCCATCATTTTTCGATAAAGGTTAATGTTAATTACATAATCATGTCATACGGCTTTATTATGGATTAGCACCAAAATAAAAAGGCATAACATAAAAGCTATGCCTCCTCTTTAAATTCTTCAACAAAGAATTCCAAAAAACTTCTCCCGAATTTAGACATATGATAGCCATCATTTTTTGACAGCCTATCAAGGGAAAGTCGTGATGATTTATTTTTACTCAAATCTTGAATGTACTTTCCGAGGGCTTCAACGTTTTTATAAAGTTTTTCAACTTCACGATCCCTTTTGGTTTCTAATAAGCCCATGCGAGCCAGTTTTTCTCTAACCGCATCATATTGCTCATATTCTATTTGAAATTCATCTAACACATCCTGGTAGGTTGTCCTTTTATATCCCATAGAAAAATCGTAATAAAACTTAAGAACGCCGATGTCCACCAACCTTAAATCCCTTAACGTATCGTAATAAGTTAATACGAAATCTTCATTTATTGATTCATGTGATAACAAGTTGATCATACCGTTTACAATGTAGCGAATCTTTTCCCTTTGAGGTTCATCAATTACATAGTCAGTAATCATACCAAAATATTTGTCTTTAAACGCTTGCTTTGGAGCATCTTCCAATTGGCTGATCCGCTTGTTCATTTCTTCTTCTCTGGCTTTCATTTCTTCAAGATATTTCTCTATATTTTGCTCAAACCGCTTTTGCTTATAGGAGAAAATCATGGTTGTTGCACCGGGTAAGAATTGGGACACTACAGATTCCGCCACTAATTCCCCGGTAATGGAAGCAGCTCCTTCTGCCCCCACATCAAAAGTATCTTTAATTTTCTTCTTTATCTTTTCAGCTACGCTGGGTTTGGACTTTTCCATAATCGTTAACCCCCTTTTTCGTTATTACGTTAATAGAAAAAGCCAGGTTTCACCCGGCTTAGAAAAATTGTGACAAGCAGTTATTTTATATAAAAATTTATTAGATGTTCAGTTGAAACGTAACCAACGATTTTTCCATAACGAATCTTGTTCCATCCTTTCTCCCCAGAAAGAATTTCGACCGTTCCTCCCTTCTTTATCTGGCCGATTTTTTTGTGTTTCGTACCGGGGCCGCTACGAATATTTAGATTAGCTTTAGCTTGAGCATAAATTTTGTATTTTGGTTTGTATGATGTATTCGCGGGCTTAGCGGGTGCAGAAGGACGGTTGGCCTTGGCATAAATGTTCCCTACATATTTGGAATCCCAAATGCGAGCTTTTTGTCCCTCATGATCTGGAAGAATGAGATGAGAACCGACACCGGCAAAAATTCCAGGAGAAGAGATATAAACAGTTTTACCTTCGTACTGCCATGTGGAAAGAGCGCCCACACCGTATTCAATAAAGTAAACGTCACCACTCTTCCTAACCACAATAGCCTGATTCTTTATGGAATCAACCTTATCTACATAGACCACCTCTACATCATCAGAAGCAGCTACCGACATAGGAAGGAATAAAGCAACAAAAACGGTTAGCCAAATAATCCAACGCTTTGTCTTCATCAAAAATCCTCCTTATAAAGATTGTTATAAATCGAGGATGTACCGCTGATGTTTTAACTTTGGTATTTGTAAAATTCATTCTTTTCAAGTATTTTCCTGCCGTTAACCGAAAAATCACCTTCAAAAAAGTGTTCGCATTTCCTTTTGTTAAGATGCTTGTAAGTATCTTAACATGGTAAATTTTTCATGTTAAGATGAATTAACAAAATAAGCATCTTAACAAGGAGCAGATCGCTATGAAAAAGTATGCTGGATATGTACGGGTTAGTACGGAGGAGCAAGTAAGCGGGTACGGAATTGAAGCTCAAAAAGCCAGTATTGAATCCTACGCGGCAGCTATGGGCTATGAATTGGATCGGATTTATACGGATGAAGGGGTGAGCGGTGCGAAATTAGACCGTCCGGCATTTAACATGCTGCGGGAGGAAGTAAAGAAGGGTACATACGCAGGGGTCATTGTTTTCAAGCTCGACCGGATCAGCCGCATGCTTAAAGATATCCTAATTATCAAAAATGATGAGTTCGAACCAAATGATACCGCTATTATTAGTGTCAAAGAGCAATTCGACACTTCCACTGCTATCGGTCGGCTGTTCTTTCAAATGATTGGTTCGTTTGCAGAGTTCGAGCGGGAAGTTATCAAAGAACGTATGACTTCAGGGAAGGCAGAAAAAGCGAAGCAGGGGAAATTTGCTGGCGGTTCCGCTCCGTATGGTTATGAATTAAAAGATGGGGAGCTTTTGGTGAACGAGAAAGAAGCTGCTGTTGTTAAACAGGTTTTTGCAATGAGGGCTGCGAAAATGACGCTCCAGGCAATTGCTAATTACCTTAACCAAAATAGAATACCTACAAAACGTGGCGGCCGATGGTCAAAGGTTCACATAAGAGACATGATAAACCGGGAACCATTTTACAATGGTCAATATAAGCACGGAAATGTAACCTCTTCAGGAGTTCACCAACCCATTCTAAAAACTATTTTAGCTTAATCAATTCATTGAATACGCATCAGGCTGCCAAAAGTGGCAGCTTTTTTTGCTTTGTAAAAAAATTATTCCCCACAAAAATCTCTGAAGTAATAAAATTGTTTACAATTATCTTGCAATTATCCTTGATTTTCCTTACAATATAAAAAAACAAGGAAAATCAAGGAGATGAATAATTTGAATAAGATTAATTCTTTAGTTGTTACGGCGACTGTAACCGGCAAGAGACAAATTACAATTCCAAAAGAAATTTGCGAACATTTAAATATTAATGTTGGCGATAGGGTTATCTTTCGAGAAAAAGGAGGGTCTATAGTGATGGAACGTGATGAGCTTGCGGATGATTACAAACTGACTGTTGACAAATCTTTTAAATATAATTTTATTATTCCATTTCATACAGTTACCGATGCTTTGGTAATGAATGACACGGCCTTGTTTGATAGTGTTTTTGAAATGGGAGAAGAAGCAATTAAAAAGGGCGGGAAGACAATTATCCAAAAGGAATACACCAATAGTCCCCCTGAAATAATGAGAGTAATCGATAGTATCGACGAATTGAATGAGGTAAAAGAAAAATTACGAAATACAAAGTAAGATTAAATATTTTGCGCGGAACCTTAAAGATAAATAACAAAATACCCATTAGCCCCTTTATTATAGCTACAAGGGGCTTTTTTTATTTATTTAAGGGATGTGATTGGATGCCGAAAACAATTTATAAAAGGCTATTCAAAAAAACGAAAGGGTACAAATCACTTTTCGAAGAATTATTACAGGATAAAGAGTCGATGGGATTACTCCAAGACCTAAAATATTGCCAAGAATGTTTAGATAAATTAGATGAAACTGATTTAAAAAGATTGAGAGCGTACGTTATTAGCCGTGAAAGAAGAACGGCTAACACCCAGCTTTTAGTTCCAGTCGTTGTTTTTATTTTAGGTACATACACGCTGCTCTTAAAAGAACCCCTCACACCCGGTCTGTTATTGTTAGGAGCTGGTGTCCTGGTTCTATGCGTTATTATATCTTTTATAAATCCTTACTATATAGGTTTATCTGAAGTGACACTTTTTAAAGAGATGATCGAAATTTGCTTAGAAAAGAAAGAAAAAACAAGGCAATATATCAACATCGAAAAAGAGACTTATAAGGAAATGTTTGAAGCTACCCAAAAGAAGTTCAAAGATACCTCCAAAACAAATAACAATTAATCAAGGTGATATTAAGTGGGACAATATTATTCTGAGCGTAACGGATTAGCTGAAGATAGACACTATAACTTAGATGATTTAAGGGATACCTTTGTACATATTCATGATGAATTCCACAAACGCGAACTATTTAGAAATCTTTATGGTCACACAGGTGTGATTGAAAGACCGGATGGAGCAGTGGGAAATGACATTGAAGCTTTTTGCCTAAGAGAATTTGGGAAAAGACATCTACTACCCGTTAGAAAAGGGGTGGCTTATACCGAAAACGAAATTTTCGACTTAATTGAACTGCTTTACAAACATGTTTCCTATCTTGTTTATAATTTCCATAAACGAAAAGTTCGGGAAGAACGAATACAGAGAGCAAAAAACGAGTTTAGAACCGAAATCAATAACATACTCAGGTATTACAGTCAGGGATTTGAATTATCTGCTGAGGGTTATGTACGTGAGTTGGTTACGGATGGGCTGGATGAATTAATTAATACAAAGCAAGCAGATGAAAGTGATAGGACTGTCGAAGAGAAAGTCACAGAATTAAAACAGAAATTTCTAAAGCATAGTTCTACCGAAATGGATAAACGTGGGGCGATATTAGAGTTAGCTGGTTTACTGGAAGCAATGAGAGGTGATATAAAAGAAAAACTCAACGGTAAAGATGAGGATGAAATCTTCCTTTTGCTCAACAGGTTCGGGTTGAGACACAGAGATTTAAAACAGGTAACAAAATATGATACAAGCATTTACTACCCATGGATTTTCTACTATCTTCTTGCTTCATTTGATGCCTATATAAAATTAAAATCACGTTAACTTAACGTATTAAATAAAACAATAGAACAGATACCTAATGAAGTTACCTTATTCGCTGCTTTTACAGGAGCAGCTGCCCAGTTGGTTGGCCGCTCCTGCCCGGTTATTACTTATTATTCTTTAAAATATGGATTAAGTTATTCATATTATTAACCGCTTCTACAGCTTTATTGACTCTTATATCGAAATTCGGAAGAAACTCATTACCGTTTTTGTTATACCAGTGCTTAATGTAAGATTCAAATTCTTCCCATGCTTTATCGATATACTCGATTTCTGTGTCTGTGAAATATTGAATAATGTTTTCCGATGTTAAATCTGGCTTTTTGGGGCGATTTCTTATTTCTTCTACCTCACCAGCCCCAATCCCTTGCCTTTCTACAGAACAAAGACTAACCAGCAAATCGTAGGCTATTTGAGCTTGTCTTAACACCCTATTCCTATATTCTCTTCTTAAAACTTGCTCCAAACGCTTTTGATTTTCTAAAACATGTTTACTCAATTCATAGCTTGCCTGCGCTGCAATAGCTCCTTTTTCAGCAGCTTCAGCATTAGCCTTGCTTGCTTTAACCGATTCCTTTGTTAGTCTCATTATAAGGAATGTCAGCCATGCGCTAACTCCTACTCCTACGGCGGTTACGATAACACCAGCTAAAGCAATCCGATCTCCTATGGTCATATTAGTCCCCTCCCATGACCATAATTCGACGGAAAGAAAACCTTTCCTTTGTTTAATAAAAACAACCTCTATGTTTCGTCTGTAAGAAGCGAAAGGAAAGGGCATTTTTAGGAACGGGGTAGATTCAATCTACCCCGTCAATTGAACATGACAGCTCCTAAACCATCATTTCATTCCATATCTTTTTCCTTCAAGATAGCAGAAAAGAAAGATAGCCGGACCCCACTGGTTCGCTTTTTTGTGCGCGAAGTGTTTCTTTTTATGAATGCCGAACATGCAGGTCTTAAAGTATGGCGTTTATTACTTTTTTGGCCTCTGAAAATTCGCTTTTCTCTTTGTTAGAGTGTAAGAAATGTAAGGATACCACCTTTTTTATCTCGTAGTTTCTCGAACTCCTTTTTTGTGTTCGAAGTTGTTCGAATTAGCTCTTTTTTTTGTGTTCGGATTCGTTCGAAGTGTTCGAGCAATTCGCTTTTTGGGTCGCGTAGTTTCGTGAATTACTCCTTTTTAGGGCCTCCGAAAACTCAGATAATCCTACGCATGGCTGTCGCGTGACAGGTATCAACCACACTCCAAATGCATATCAAAAGAAAGAAATCGCGGTTTATATAGACAATAACAAAGTTAAACGAAGTTAATGTCTACATTAATCTACTTTAACGATGTTTTCCGCGTGGAAAAACCTACGGAAAACACCTAAGAAAACTCCGAAGATGATGCGAACGCATGCCAACAATCTGCAAATGACATGCAAATCATATGCAAACCACATGCAAATGCATAATTTCTGCATCAGAAACTACGCAGAAACAAGGCAAAAATCTGGCAGAAAGATACCACCCCCCTTTTTGCTCTCCTAAATTCTCAAACTTCCTTTTTTTTATGTATAAAGTTGTGCAAACTTTTGTTTAATTACTCTGGCAGCAAACATCCTCTGTACCTTACTCTTTCACGAACAAATCAATAACCAATATGGGTAATGCCTTTTTTAGGGCGTCGGATAATTTCGGATTCTCTCTCTTTTTTGGTCGCGAAATTTCGTGAACTCCTTTTTTGTGTTCGAAGTTACGTTTTTTTATTCTCGAAGTTTCTCGACCCTTTTTTATGTTTCAGTTTGTTCAAAGCGCTCAAATAAGAGTAACGGTAAGCTGCATAAGTTGAATTTAGCCACAATAGGTTTAACCGATAGTCGTCTTTCATTATCGTCTGATACTACAATCATCTTTAAAACAAAAAAACGCCCGCCTATTCGCCCTATAACAAAGCGATAGGAGACGTTTTAATGGTTTTATATTCGAAAGAAACAAAATGCCGTGGCAAGGCTTATGTGCGTTTATAGAAGGATAGCACTTCTTCAGTCTAATAACTACAATACTGGGTATTACCAGTTTTTGTTCAATAAGATGCATATTCAACTTCTATCCAAAAGTATGCTTTTGTCTACTTTTGTAGCATTTCAACCTCTCCCTCAATGCCTCAGCCACATATGGATTATTTGTTTTTCGCAATTGCTCCTTTATCCGCAACGGACATATATAATTAATACGCTTTTCCGTCCAATTCCTTTTTGCTGCATATCGGCGAACTGTTTGATAAGGAATACCAAACTGCATGCTTATAGTTTTCAGTGTGACATAAGGTTCGCCATCTGGTGCATATACAAACGCTGCTTCCGCCACTGGCCAATCATATTTCATAGGAGCTGGCATCTCTTCCACCTCTTTTTAGGGCCTCTGATAATTCTGGAAATAGGTTTATGCATTGACTACCTTTCCGCTTCCATAGAAGCATTCAAATAACTTTTTCATCGCTTGATCCCGTATCTCGTAGAATTCGTCAATAGAGAGCTTTAGGCGCTCTGCCGCTTGCTCATGCGAGGAAAAACCGATTGTGAAGTAACAGCGTTCAATCAATTCTCTTTCTTTTTCAGATAATGTCGATAAGGCAGCTTCCATGCGCCTGGCATGTCCTTTGATTTCTTTCAACCGCTTCAGTTGCTTTTGACGTTGTTTTAATTCCATGCCTGCAAATGTTTCAAGCCCCTCATCAATTTCAGCGATCGACTGTTCAACTTCTTCCTGAAAAAGCTCCCTCGCAACATATTCTCTAAGGTGTTTCTGAACCAGTCGTACTTGCTTTCGATTCATTCCCATCCCTCCGGCTTTCACAAAAATCGGCGTTGCGTTTTCGCAATGGTTCATTTTCAGTAGAGGTAGTAGTAATAATCTCTTTATCTTGATCTACTTCTATGTCTCCTTCTCTTTCTATAGCGTGACCGAGCGTGACTTTTCCCGCGACGTCACGCGACATGTCACGTGACATCCGACGATGTGCTTTGTTATCTCTTCTTTCTTTACTTTGTATACTTTTTGTCGACGTTTTCTTCGTTGAACTATCGTTTCTGTCAACAGAAACCCCTTTTTTGTTAGCAGAAACCTCAAAATCATCATCAACCAAGCAATACTCCGTAATTATTTGAATGCTAACATGACATACCGCTCTTTTTGCTCAGGAAGAATAGGGGAGATTTCTCTCCCCTAATGTGCATTAAGAGGTTTCGGGTCAACACTTATTTTTGCAACCGGTAATATGAAAAATTTTTATTGTTACTACGCTGTATTTTCCTACCTTGACCCAGGTTGTATCTCTATTAAGTGATAATGCGCTTTCCACCGAGCCACCTTGATTTCCAGTAGCTATCATTCAAGTCGGCTATAACAACTTTTCCTTTGCTGCTGGAGTTATTAATGAACTTCCCATTTCCTTGATAGATACCTACATGACTTACGCCGTCTTTGTATCCACTCTTATACGTGTTTTTAAAGAACACAAGATCGCCCGGTTGAAGTTGTTCTTTGGATACTCTAATGCCTGGCGCTTTTGTCCACTGCGCTTCGGTGTTGCGCCCGATATTAATGCCGATTTTCTTAAATACAGCTTGTGTAAAAGAAGAACAATCTTGAACCGTCGTTCCTTTAGGTACCGCGCCACCTTTCCACGTATATGCATATCCTTGCTTCATCATATTGTTGGCGGTATTGAGAACGGCTGCAGCAGTTTTGGTAATGCCAGAGGGGATGCTGCCGGTCGCCCCCGGCGCTACTTTCCCGGCAAGGTTACGCCGCTTTGTTCCAGCGCTTGCTTAACCCCTCCGTATTTTGCATCGATCGCCGCGATGATTTCACGCATATCCGCGCCATCATTCGCAATTGCGGCGCTGTTTGCGGTAATGTAGCCGAGAGCGTCTTCTCTCGTCGGTTTCGAGAGCGCCTGTCCGATGTAGCCAGCTGTCGCCTTCTTAGCGTTGGTCTCGGAAATTCCCTGCGTTTTAAGGAATGCCTTATAATCCGCATCTGTTTGATATTGTTTTTCATCCAGTGCTTGTCGTGCTTTCGAGAGTGCGATTTGTTCTTGATCTGTCCATTGTTGGTGAGCAAATTTCTGTTGATCCAAACCAAACTCTTTGTTTGCCAGATCAAGACGACCTGCTTCCAGACCAAGTTGTCCCTCCTGGTACTGCCGCGCCCATGTCTTTTGCCCGTTCGGAAGCTGACCGGACGCCTCCACCATTCTCCATTGCTGATTGCGGTCTGCTTCTTGTTTTGCCAGCGTCGGCGTATAGAGTTTTTGCGCATTAGAAAGCGCCTGCGCGAGCGTAACATTCGGGCCAAATAATTGGTCTGCATTAATACGGTAGTTAGCAGTCAATTGATTTCGAGCCTGTGCCGCTTGTGCAGCCAGCGTGTTACGCTGATTGGTGTCCGCCGATCCCCATCCTTGTTTTGCGGCAAGAATGGCCGATACAAGGTTTTGCACTTCTGCAGGAACATAGTTTCCGGTAAGCTGAGCATCCTGGACTGCACTATCCTGTTCAAACTGTTTTTCTGCCATGCCACGTTGCCATTGTTGTTGTTTGCGGTTATCAAGCAGGTTCAAGATGTTCAGCGCATTGGCCCGACGTTCCTGGTTCTGCTGCTGTG
>NZ_BJXX01000158.1 GCF_007991215.1 Aneurinibacillus danicus | reverse complement strand
GCCTTTTTCTACATTGAAATCATTATCTCGTTCTCTTCTCTCTTTTCTTTCGTACCCCAAAAGTCAGCCGCCCTTCTCATGATTTTTGTCGATGGTGCAACCACATTCACAGACGTATGTTCTCAAATGCAAAGGCATGAGCTGACGACTTCCGCAAGCGGAACATTCTTACTTAACGGAGAAAGTCCTGGCGAGAATTTCTAATTTTGTAGTGAACATTTTGTACCTTGCGAAGTTATTTGTGCCAACTATTTGAAAATTTCTTTTTCTTGGCTAACTAACTTTTCTTAGTATTGGCGATAGTATGTTGGATTCCCATTCGTATTTTTCTTTAACAAAGAAAAAAGGGCGGAACCCCACCCTTATTTCCCCACTTGATTGAACATTGACTTCGCCACTTCTACCATTTCTTCTGCAGGCATACCGCTGGACAGTGTATACTCTACCCCTTCATAATCCCAGCGCAGCGTCTTATTCATATCTCCAACCATGATGCCAACCGTATAGCCTAAATCCACTGGCTCTCCCGAAACAAAACTAACAGCAGCTGACCGGGATTTATTTTCAATCAGCGTAAAAGGGTATTCGCCTGTATACGTTAAGACGATTTGGACACCATCTTCGTCATTTACTTTATCTATTCCTTTTAATGTTACACCTTTTGGAAGATAATTCGGTTCGATAACCCCAAAGCTTCTCTCCTGATTTTCAGCGGAAGCTTCGGCTATAACCGGTACAGAGTCAAGAATGGCTGCCTGCATATTGCGTTCCTTATCAAAAGCATCCTCATCAAATTTGGGATTTAGCTCAAACGAGTTATACTGCACTGTAACCATTGGATTCATATTGCTGTCCATGACGTCTACACGGACAGGTTCCAACGATTTATTGAGCATAATCTTCTGCGTAGTCAAGGAACGGCTTTGATAATCGGCTTTTACTTCAAAAGCATATTGCTCACCTTCACCCTGAAACTTCCTTGCTGTATCGCTTATAATACTTTTTGCCAGCGATTCGTATAAATACACCTGACCATGCTTCTCCGGCCACTCACTCTGGAAACGAAAACTTTTGTTTAAATGCGGAGTCAGCACAAATACCCCTTCGTTATTTCGCAAGATAATCTGGGTGATGTTCCGCTGTTTGGATGTCAAAGAAATACGGTAAAAGTTTGGCTTTTTATGCCATACTTCCACTTCGTATTCCTGCGGTGTTTTTCCGGCCTGTACGGATAAGGATGCTTTAGACTTGTAGCCTGACATTTTTTCCACCTGCTTTGCCAAATCATCGGCCACATCTCCTGAAGATTTTGGTCCACAGCCGATAAGAGACAAACAAATCAGCAGAAAAACCGCGGGTAATAAAAGAACTCGTTTCATCTTCTTTTCAACTCCTCCGCCTTTATTCGACAAAGGAGGGGTCCCCATGTTAATTTCCTGGGAAATCTGTAACATGTGAGTCGCCTGCAAACGACAGTCTTTTTATGGCCGATCCGATTTTGTCGATTACATCGCTTGCCAGCGTGGCGTACATCGACGTTTCACCACAAATTCTGCCAGCCAACCCGTGAAGGTATACTGCCAGTTGAATCCCTGTCTCAATGTTTTGGCCCTGCGCCGCTTTTTGTGCCAGCATGCCAGCTAACATACCGGTTAGCACATCACCGGTACCGCCTTTGGCAAGCGCAGCCGTTCCTGTAGGATTGACGAAAATCCGCCCGTCCGGAGTGGCAATTAGCGTGTATGTTCCTTTCAACACAACGTATACATCGTGTTTTTGAGCAAACATTCGAGCGAAACCTATCCGGTCCTTCTCGATGTCGGCTGCCGTACAACCGCATAATCTGCCCATCTCACCGGGATGTGGAGTGAGAATGATTTGTCCTTTCTTTTCCTGTAGAATCGATACGTCTTCCGCAAGCAAGTTTAGCGCATCAGCATCTAACACAAGCGGAACCTCTACAAGACGAATTATTTCCTTAAGCCAGTGATGGCCGCCGTCCCATGTACCAAGACCGGGACCGATGGAAACTACATCAAATGAAGCAAGGCGCTGCTTTAGCAGTACATAACTTTCACTGGAAAAATGTCCTTTCTCCGCTGGCCACTCCCAGAATACAGGCTCATTGATTTTACTGGCGACAATCGGCAAAGCCGGGGAGGGCACCGCTAACGTCAGCAAACCACAGCCTGTGTGAAGTCCGGCGGATGCGGCCAGAACCGGCGCACCCGTCATCTCCTTCGAACCGGCAAGCACAAGCGCATGCCCATACGTTCCTTTATGGGAAAAAGGGCGTCTGACAGGAAGTTCTTTCCGCAAATCTTTTCCTATCAGCACTGCGTCCCGAAGCGCAAACTCCTCAGCTGCCCGGCGCGGAATCGAAATGTCCGCCACCACTAGTTCACCAACGCAATCTGCGCCGGGATATAAAAAGTGGCCCCACTTGGGAAACGCAAATGTCACCGTTACATCGGCCCGCACCGCTTTCTGCGCCACTTCTCCCGTATCGCTGTTTACTCCTGTCGGAATGTCAACCGCTACTACAGTACCCGGTCCATTCTGCAGCTGCTCTATCACAAAAGGATACGGCGGACGCAGTTCTCCTTTGGTTCCAGTGCCCAGGAGCGCATCGACAACAACCGCCGCCCGTCCAAGTTCCGTCTGCAGTTGAAGTGCTTTCTCCTCTTCGCTCCCATCTTCCCATACAGTTACAGAGTAACCGGAATGCCGGATTATCTCCAGCTGCCGTCTGCAATCCTCACTCCGCTTCTCCTCCCTACCGAACAGCCAAACCGTCACTTCACGTCCTTCATTCAATAAATGACGCGCAATGACCAGACCGTCGCCACCATTATTCCCCGGCCCCGCCAGCACTACCACTTTTCCGGTCGGCCATCGCTTCTCCACTTCCCGAACTACCGCCACTCCAGCGTTTTCCATCAAAACCAGGCTTGGGATTCCAATTTGCTCAATGGTGAATCGGTCAATGTCACGCATTTGTTGCGTGCTCACCACGTACATACAACTCCCTCCTAACCCGCGTTATATATGTATGTCCGGCTTATCCACGATATGCAGACAAGTCTTCGCGCTTTTCGAGAATCACCTGGGCTATGGCATACTGTTCACCGTGTGAAATCGACAGATGACATATACACTGCTTCTGTCCGGTAATGTTCTCAAGCAGCGAATCATTCATCAACACGATCGGTTTGCCGCTTTCCTCAGGGATAATCTCGGCATCTTGAAATGAGAATTGCTTCCCGATACCTGTGCCAAGCGCCTTGGCGAGAGCCTCTTTCGCCGCATAGCGCCCGGCTACAAACTCAATCTTCCGCGCTTCCCCTTGTGGAATATTCCCTTCTTCCCGCTTCGTAAAAATCCGCTCGAGAAACGTTTTTTCCTGCCTCGCTATAATTTTTCGAATGCGTTCAAGCTCTACAATATCGATTCCTATACCAACAATCATCGTTTTTCCCTTCCCTCATTTTTTTCCAATTATAAGCGATCGAAAACAGAAAAGGTACCGATGAAATCCCTGCATCTGTCGAAAAGTCGCTTGAGCTATTAAAGCAAGTATGAACAAAGCCAGACCTGCAACAGATCTGGCTTTTACGTTTAATTTTTTTCTACATATTCTTTAATGCCCGCATACACAGCATCAGCCACCCTCTGTTGGAACTCTTCTTTCATCATTTCCCTCGCTTCCGTCGGATTGCTGATGAATCCAATTTCAATCAGAATCGCCGGCATCTTCGTATTCTTAATTACATAGAAATTAGCTGTCTTCATTTTTCGGTCGCCAAAACCCGTCGCTTGTACCAGATATTTATGAACAGTAGCGGCGTATTCTTTGCTTTTCTCGCTGTAATAGTACGTCTCCGTTCCTTTTCCTGCTGCCGAAGTGCTTGAGTTAATATGGATGGAAATAAAAAGATCAGCGCCATTATCATTTGCAATTTTAACCTTCTCTGATAACTCTTGCTTTACGCCCCGTTCAGTCAACTGTCTATCAAGCTCGCTATCCCGCGTAAGAATGGCATCAAATTTGGCATCCGCCCGCAAATTATCTGCAAGACGCTGGGAGATTGCCAGCGTTAAGTCTTTCTCCCGCGCATTGTTTCCAATCGCCCCCATGTCTTTTCCGCCATGTCCGGCATCTACTACAACTTTTACTTTCTCTTTCAAGGATAGAGGGCCCGGGGACGGAACTGGATTCGGCTGCGCAGAAGTCGAATCGCCAGGCGTCATCACAGGCGGTTCCGTTATCGGAGGAGCCGGTGCAGGCGGTTCCGTTATCGGAGGAGCCGGTGCAGGCGGCTGCGGATACGCGATATCTTTTAACTGCAGCTCAATACCCGACGTTTTCTGCACAAGGTTATACTTAGCCGATCCTGCAAGCACTACAACTACACGAACCGTCTCCGGATCAAATTGACTGTAGCGCACTTCCTGCACGGCGGGGTGCTTCTCCTGCCCCGCTATGGACGGTGTAACTACGGCAAGCTTTGCATTCTGGACATCTACTACAATCCGTGGCGGCCCGCTCATGGTAAAATCTTTGGTCTGCGCTTTTTTGTCCGTTCGAATGGTTATGATATCGTCTGTTTGCTGAATATCCGTTACCTTGATTACTTCCGGTTTTTTCGGCGGTGGCGGAGTGATTAGCTTGTTCAGCGTGTATACAGTTTTCCCCTGATTCCAGGCTCCACTGCCTCCGGTTAACTCTTCCACAAAAGAAAGGGGGACAGCAAGTTCATTATCAATTATCTTATATGTATCAGACGACAGGATTTTTGAATCTTCTCCCTTAGAAAAGACTGCTTTTCCACTCTGCTGTGTAATTGTATAGCCAATGGCCGGGGCGATTTGCCGGGCCGTTACAAAATAAGAATCGTTCTGCCGATATACCTTAGCTGACACGGCTTGTCCATTCACTTGAAAACGAACGGGAGCGTTGACAATGACGCTTTTCGTCTTGTCTTCCCACCCCACTTCTACCCCAAGCAATTCCCCTACCGCACGAAACGGAAGAAAGGTACGATTGCCGATAATAACCGGAGCTACGTCCAACTTCTTCGCTGTTCCATTCACACGTGCCGTTTTTGAACCGATCGTCAACTCCACTTTTTTACTGCCGTCAGTCACAGTAACCTTGCGGGCTTTTGCATCCCAGTCTACCTTCATGCCCATGCCTTCCTGTACCGTGTATACAGGCACCAGCGTCCGACTATTAAGCAACTGCGGCGGGACTTCAGGCCTTACTTTATTCCCGTTGATCCAAAGCTGAATAGAGGGAACTGCGGCCGCCTGCACCGCCACGGACCATATTCCCAGGAAGAGAAAAAGAAATATTCCTGCCCCGCATAACACCTTCCTCATCTGTACCCTCTCTCTTTCTCTGCGATTTGGCGCATGAAGAGATTGCTCCACACACCCATAATTCGACAAAATTCCCAATCACTATGTATTTTAAATATCGGAAATATTTTCTTTTATTGTACAACGTCTCCCATTAAGAATGAACAGTTTTTCCCCATGAAAAAAGCCCCATCTTAACAAGATGGCGGCTGTTCTCCGTTAATGCGGGGCTGAAGATACTCAAAAATGTGACAAGAAACGGCAACGCAATGGCCCGAATAATAATATGATCGGACAAAAAATAAAACTGGTCTGATATAACATCCGGATAACCGTAAGATTCATCGCCCGTGTCCGGTTACAAGAAGAGTCACAAACTCTAATCCGATCTGCGGACTGGTCATCCCCTCTCGAATTGTTAAATAGGGATAAAGCAGATACGGCATATGGGAAACACCGTAACCAAAAAATGCAAAACCGAACTGCAGCATTACCATTATAAAAGCAACCCCAAGTGCTTTACGCAGTGCAATTAAGTACATCGCGGCAACGAAGAAGAGAAGAGAAGCAATAAACATCCAACTCACATCAATCATCCGGCTAAAATGCCATTCGTTGTGAATACGAAGTGTTGCAAACACGACAACACTGGCGAGAATAGTTGGACCGCTCCAAATGAGCGCAAACCTCCGAAATATCTCCTCCGCTTCCATGTTCCCGCTTCTGCTTGCATAATGTGTCAAAAAACTTGCACTGATAAAAAGCACGCTCACAATGGCAAGGAATAGTACAGACCAGAAGTACGGACTCGTGAATAATACTTCGGGTACAAAATGAATGCGGCCATCCTGCAATTCCACAATAAATTTCCCCTCTGAAATGATAAGCACAGTGGACAGACAGACCGGAATAAGTAATCCGGTAACGCCGTAAATAAAAAGATGGCTCAACCGCTCCCTTGCACCATAATTAACAAATCCGTAAAATAATCCGCGCACCACCAGCAAAGCCAGAGCGATTCCCCCGGGTACGAGCAGCGCCATACCATAGTAATTAATCGCATCGGGGAAAAAACAGAGTAGACCGCCGAAAAAGAAGAGTAAAAACACGTTGCTAGCTGCCCATACAGGAGAAAGATAACGATTAATAATCCCATTGATAATCTGATCTTTCTTCTTCCATTTTCCGTAGAACAGGAAAAGACCAGCCCCAAAATCAATGGAGGCAACGATTAAATATCCGTATAGAAACGTCCATAGAACGGCAATCTCGATTCCTTCATATGACATAATACGCCCTCCCTTCCAGGGTACCATGCTCGAACGTTTCATCTTGGTATCTGTTGTTTATCTCTTTATAATAACAAGGTTTTCGTAGTGTTTATATGACTGTAATTTGTTAGTTCTGTGACAAAATGGTGAAAAAGGCGAAGATCTTTTTCTCCCTCGGATCTTCTTTTCCCTTCCCTTCTTTTTTCTTCATTTTAATAAAAAAAGCAGATATTCTCCGCGAATACCTGCCTCTGTTTATTGCTTACTCTGTGGTTTTTGCGCATCCGCTTGCGCGGCTTTCGTGCTTAGAATCATAATCTCTACCCGACGGTTTTTAGCTCTGTTCTCCGGCGTATTGTTCGGGGCAACCGGATGGTATTCCCCGTATCCTGCACCGGACAATCGCGCCGGCTTCATATTGTATTCTTCGGCCAGATAACGAACCAGATTCATCGATCGGGCAGCAGACAACTCCCAGTTGGACGGGTACTGTGCCGTATGAATTGGTACGTTATCCGTGTGCCCTTCGATTCGTATCGGATTATCAATTGAGTTAATGAATTGGAACATGTCTTTCACAATCTGCTTTGCCTGCGGTTGCAGTGTCGCATCCCCGTTGGCAAACAAAATGGTCCCCGTAATCGTTACATTGATCCCGTTTTGATCCATGTTCACCTTTACGTTTTTATCAAGTCCTTTGGCCTGGGTATACTGCTCCATTTTCTCTTTTATTTCTTCAAATTTCTCCTGTTCAGCGGCAATCCTATTCTTCTCTCGCGTCTTACCGGTGTTTCTATCGGTGGAAGGCGTCGTTGTCGATCCAGGCGCCGGCATCACCAGCGAAGCACCGGAACCCGTTACTTCGCTGAATGATTCCTTTAAAGCCTGAAATTTCTGCGCATCAACCGCACTCATGGAAAATAAAATTAAAAAAACGATAAACAAGAGCGTTACAAAATCGGCATAGGAAACGAGCCAGCGCTCCAGGTTAACGTGCCCATCATGCTTCTGCCTCTTTCTGGACATTCACTTCTTCACCGCCTGCCTCTATATTGCGATCCGCCTCAGAAAGGAATACAAGCAACTTCTCCCGCAGCGCAACCGGGTTCATTCCCTGCTGAACACCGATAATCCCTTCAAGGGCAATGGTTAAGTAAAGTACTTCATCTCTGGACTTTGCCTTCAGCTTTTCGGCAAAAGGGAAGAAGAAGAGGTTAGCAAATGCGACACCGTATAGAGTAGCGAGAAAGGCTGCACTAATGGACGGCCCCAGCGTTTCCGGCTCATTCAAGTGCGTCATAATCACTACCATGTGCATAACGGTACCCATAATCCCGATCGTCGGGCAATACCCGCCCGCGTTCTCAAACGTTTTGGCTCCGCGCTGATGGCGCGATTCCATGGCGGAGATATCATACTCCAGCATTTCTCCAATAATTGATTGGTCCACACCGTCAATAGCGCTGCGCAATCCTCTTGAGATAAACTTATTGTCAATCTGCTCAATTTCCTGCTCAAGCGACAGCAACCCTTCCCTACGCGCTTTTCCGGCCAATTGTTCCATTTGATTAATCAGACCCATGTAATCCATCTTCTGCTCAGTAAACAGCTTCTTGAACAGCTTCGGTATATTTTTCAAGTCCTGCATTGGCAGCGAAAGAATAACAGCGCCGGCCGTACCACCGAGTACCAGCACAAACGAAGCCGGACTCCACAGCAAATTAGTCTGCCCACCGTCATAGAAAAAACCAAACGCAGCCGCAGCCAAGGCTACCGCAATCCCAATTAATGAGGCTAAATCCATTTGACATCCCCTATTTCCTTCTATGGTAATTTCTATCTTTCTTTTATCCTCTTAAATATATATCGGCATAAGTAAATCAAAATCAAGCAGATTTTTAACGAATTTATTCCTCCATTCGAATACATAACAAAAAAAGCGCCCCGGGGCGCCTTTTCCTCTATCTATTTTATTCTTTTTCCGTTTCTCCAACATGATTTTTCTTCAGCTTCGTAAAAAACGGGAGGGCCAGAATCACAGCGCACATGGTTGATGTAAACACCATCTCAGCAATCACAATTGCATTCCACATACTATATAACCGCTCCTTTTCAAAGATATAAAGTTTCTCACTATCCCTACCATTATTTTACTCTTAAGTTCACAAATTTGTCAATATTTTTTGTAACTATTTTGTCAAATTTAAAGAGAAAAACATATTGAAAAATCATTTATTTTTTTGAACCAGTTCTAAAACTTATTATTTATATTGAATAGCGTTCATTTTTCATTCGCCGTCTTCTTTAGTAAGTTTGATTGAAAGCCAGGTTGACAAAAAAAGGACTCCTGGTACAAACCAGCAGTCCTTTACTTACACAAAACGACTTCTCTTTTTTCTCTTCCATACATAATAAACCACTAACGCTCCACAAGCAATCAGTACAAAAACATCCCCATAATGAAGATAAGCTTTAATCATTGCCCAATTTTCGCCCAGCATCCAGCCTACATACGCCAGGACTGTGCACCAAATGGCGGTTCCTACGAAACTATAAACAACAAAGCGCAGAAACGGCGCGTGCGCCATACCCATTGGCAGCGAAATAAATGTACGAACCGCTGGAAGCAACCGCGTAAAAAAGCCTACACTATCTCCATGACGGGCCAACCATCGCTGTGCTCGTCTAACTTCATGCAGCGGAAAAACAAAGCGCAGCGGGCCTTCAAGCAGATGGCCGTATTTACGACCAATCACATATGCAACCACGCAGCCAATCGTCCCCCCGATGCTTCCTGCCACAATGGCAGCCAACAGGTTCATTTTTCCCTGAGAAGCCAGAAAACCGGCGAACGGCATAATTAATTCACTTGGAACTGGAATGCAGGCACTTTCAAGAAGCATTCCGAGAAAAACGCCGGCATAGCCCAGATAGTCGATAACGGCGGTAATCCAGGAACCGATGGTTTCAAGCATTTGGCCCATAAGTTCGTCCCCCCCTACCAACTATCCTATACATGAATTTAGTTTGTAGAACCTTTTACCTTCTCTTTTTCGCTTTCGCCCGACTCATGGTTCAACGGATTTTGCAATAATTCTTGAATGTACTCTTTCGTCTTTTCTTCACGCGGATCAATGACCTGCGCTCCGTTCACCGTTTTCTCGCGCAGAATATTGGCCGGCGGAATTTGCTCGGTCTGTAAATTCTTCACATCCAGTTTATACGCAAGGTTGGCGAGACGCAGCATGTCTGTCGGACTCATATTTGTCGTTACGTATGGTGACACGGCCTCAAGCACACTCGGAATCTTCCAAATGCTTGTCTTGCTTGTAGCCTGCTCTGCCAGAGCCTTCAGCAGCTTACGCTGGCGCTCCGTACGGCTGAAATCCCCCATCTTATCATGGCGGAAGCGTGCATACTGCAGCGCCTTGCGTCCATCTAGATGCTGCTGTCCTTTTTTAAGAAGAATATCGTAGTATCCATTCTCTTCATACAGATAGTATTCCATATCTTTTTCTACATATAAGTCAACACCGCCCAGCGCATCCACAACCTTCTCAAACCCTTTAAAGTCGGTTGTTATATAATACTGGATCGAAAGCCCTGTCAGGTTCTCCACCGTCTGTGCCATCAATTCCGGTCCACCTATCTCATATGCGGTATTAATTCTGCTCTTCCGATAACCCGGAATCTCTACCCAGGAATCGCGCAGAATAGAGAAGAGTTGCGCCTTCTTCGTCTCCGGATCGATGCTGGCTATAAGAATAGAATCCGACCGTGTCGACTCTTCATTCTCGCGTTTATCGACACCCAGCAGCAGGATATTTACCCGCTCCTTGCCTGTCCACTCGGGCATGGATGTCGCCGTACCAGGATTCTGAATCTTTGACGTAAACGAATAGAAAGAATAAGCATAATATGCGCCGATCCCTATTGCACCCAATAAAAAGAAAATAAAACTGATTCTCAGCATGCTTCGCAATACTCTCATCGAATCACAGAACATCCTTTCTTTAAGTGAGCAAAACACCATCCTTTATTATATCGCATCACGATGTTCTATCACTAGATTTATTTCATGCCACTCTTTTCAATTAGTATTCACTTACACACTTCACCCTAACAACTACCACTTACGAAAATATTGTTTGTCTATAAAATAAATACCGAATCGCGTACCATCCTCGCGCAGCAAATGATAGTCGCCGTTCGGCCGCTTCACCGGCCGCAGGGATACGACACGCAAATCCGGCTCAAGTCCAAGCAGCAGGCCGCGGTTTATATTCTTCTCCGGAATAATAATATCATCCCGGACGGTAACCGGAGTGACTGCCGGATAGTAGCGAGTGCCCCCAACGGCGCGCATGACGCCCGCCATCGCCCAATCGCTGCTGGTCGTGTTCCGTCCATGGTTTAAGAACGGGACGCCTACCTTTACCAGCTCAGGCTCCGCGCCAAACAAATAAACGGGGTATTTCCCATTGATTTTTTTCGCCTGTTTTCCAAGCGAGATAATCTGCTCGGCGACATGGCGATCCGCCTGACTTACGTTCTTATAATCAACAACCTCCGCTACATTAACAACGATAAATACAAATGTCAAGCACGCTACAGCAGCACCGTACACAGCTTTCCCGGCTCCTGATTTCGTTATAGACAAAAGTAAGCCGTCTATCATAAGCGCCAGTCCGATGAGAGAAGGAAATACATTGCGCAGGGCAAGTCCGCTCTGATCCAGGATAAAAAACGGTGTCAACGGAATCACCGCGAGCAGAATGCCAATCAGAATTTGCACGCCAGGCCTGCGTAAGCCATCTTCCTCCCGCAGCATACGGAAAGTCATCCACCCTATCACCAATGAAACGACTCCCGTAAGAAGCAAATAGACATAAGACTCATTCTCCATTAACAAGCGGAGACCCCGGCCCAAGCCCACACTGTAGAATTTAGCGTGTAAAAGCACCACAATGTCATAAAATTCGTGGAATACACCGCCTGTATGGACAAGCAGCCTCTCGCCCGGAACGAGCTGGCCGCGTGTTTCCGTATTGCCTCCTTCTTTGAATACTACATAATACGCGCCAATTATCCCTACATTTAAAATTGGCAGGAAGACTTGCCACCACTTCTTCTTCCAGAGAAGAAGCAGCAACGAACAGGCGGCTCCCATAGCGATAATCTGCTCGTAAAAACCGAAAGACAGGAGTTGAAATACGGCGAATCCGATAAGATATCCCGCTTTCTTCTTCGCATCGAAGCTTGCGGCAAGGAAATAAAGAGAGCACAGCATCAGAAAAAGCCCGACTACCAATCGTGATGAAGCGGAAAGCCAATATGTCGCTTCGCTTCCTAGCGGCAGT
Source organism: Aneurinibacillus danicus (assembly GCF_007991215.1). Classification (GTDB taxonomy): domain Bacteria; phylum Bacillota; class Bacilli; order Aneurinibacillales; family Aneurinibacillaceae; genus Aneurinibacillus; species Aneurinibacillus danicus. Next base: position 470 of record NZ_BJXX01000158.1, on the reverse strand, counting down.
AAACCGAACAACACGGCCGCAAGCGTACCTAATGATGGCAGGCCCAGCCGGTCAAAAATTCGATAGAGCAAATAACAGCTTACAAAATGTATTATCGTAATTAAAATGAACGCACCGATAAGGTTAGGCCAGAACTTGCCCCAAACATACAAATCAAATAAAGAGGCAAGCGGCCGCGTATGATAGCTGTAGTTCAAAAAAATTTGACGAAATGGATCGTCGTAGAGCTGGAACGCTCCGTATTGGATCCAATCATCGAGAACAGGGTAATATCGGAATTTTTCATACCCGTATTTTAAAACCATGGCGGCGCCAAACAGCAGCCAGAACCATGGCGAAAGCCTGGTTGTTCGCGTCTTCCCCATAACCATCCTCCTATCGCTGTTTTTCACCAAAATCACCATGATCGATTAGCCACAAGCCCTGCCACGAAAATAAAAAGAAGGGCAGATAACTTTTTGTGGTACGAA
>NZ_BJXX01000157.1 GCF_007991215.1 Aneurinibacillus danicus | reverse complement strand
GATTTTCACAGCAAAAAAGACAGGGCTCCGCCTGTCTTTTTCATTTACCGTTCCGAGAATCGAGCACCCTGCCGTTTTGCCACACTGCGGTAAATCTCTCTAAGCGTAAATTCGCCCCGCATAAAGTAATAAATACTAAGCGGAAGGAGCGCCGCGTACTGAATCAGATGGAGCAGCACGGAAAGAATCGCTTTCTGAAATGCCTGTACATCAAATAACGAGAGCGAATAGATGCAGGCGTATTGGAACACGCCAATCCCTCCAGGAGCGGACGGAATCAGCATAATCAAGTTCGTCATCACGATAACCACCAGGCTTGCCGCCCAAGCCGTCATGTCATAAATGCCGACCGCCATCAGGCCGAAGACGGTAGACAAATAAACACATCCCCAGGAGCAAATCAAGTAAAACAGCGTACGAATAATAACCAGCGGCGAGCGCAGCACCGCAAACCGTCCAAGGAAACCGAACAGCTTGCGCATAAAATCCGGCGTTCTCTCCGATGCCGCCATACGGGCACGAAACCGGAATAGCAGCAGTAAAGCCGCAACACCGACTGCGATTCCCACCACCATCAGATTGCGAATCACCGCAAGTTTGGCTTCTACTTCCGATTCAAACGGAACAAAAAACGCTACGCTAACAGCCAGCACAATCAGAATCGTTACGTCAAGCAGGCGCTCTAGCATAAGGTTGACGCTGACAACGCCGTAATCACGCTTCACCTGACTTATGGTAATAATGCGAATGGCCTCACCCATCCGAAAGGGTAGCAGCATATTCGAACCGTTCCCCATACAGACGGAAGCGAACATTTTGCGAAGCGGAACATCAGGAGCAAGTCCCCTCGTCCAGGACAAGGCCCGGAACCATTGACTTACCGCATATGCGAATACTGCAAGTATCACATAGAAGTAATGAACCGGATAATGCAGCAGACGCCCAAGATTTAAATTTCCGAGATTTCGATACGCCAGAAACAGAAACAGACACGTGATGGCAATACCAACAGCAAGCTGTATGTACTTACCCTTCATGTGGCACTTCCTTTAGCTTATTATAGACACCGTTCCAATCGTTGGCCCGTACCTGTAAAGCATCCCGGAACATTTTCCAGGAATCCTTAACAATATGCACTTTGGAATCGACGGAATGCCTGAGATTCACAGGAATTCTCTCAATATGATATCCATATTTACGAGCCAAAAATAACATCTCGAAGTCAAATCCAAAGCCCTGGATAGTCAATTGCGGAAAAATTATCCGTGTCGCCGCACGAGTAAAGCCTTTGAATCCGCATTGGGTATCCGGAATATCCAGGCGCAGCACCGCGTTGATAAACCGCGAGAACATAGCGGAAGCGATCTTACGGGACAGCGGGTACGGCACATCCGATTCCGCCTGATATAAATCGCGTCCTCCAATGACGAGATCCGCTTTTCTGGTATAAAATACAGAAAGCGCTTCGGTAATGCTTTCGAGCGGGTACGGCAAATCTGCGTCCATAAAAAATATATATTTCCCCTTCGCAAGAAGCATGCCGTGCTTTAATGCCATTCCCTTGCCCATATTTTTCTTTAACGAAACGATCTGAAGACAAGGATGGCCGAATTCTTCGACTACAGCCACCGTGTGATCGGTGCTGCCATCATCGACAACAAGCACTTCATAGCCGGTAAAGTGGTTGTCCATAAAAGGCATAACCATCTCAAGCGTGTGCGCAATTCTTTTTTCTTCATTGTATGCCGGAATGACAAGCGATAATTCCATTTCCGAACACGTCCTTTTTCTTGGCAATACTGGAGGTATAGCTTCTCCACATAGATAATAATTATACCTAAAAATATAAACGGTGTATATGGTACCGATCGACTTTTCTCCCACCATAAAACCACCATGACCGATTAGCCACAACCCCGGCATGAAAATGAGGGGAAGGACGG
>NZ_BJXX01000156.1 GCF_007991215.1 Aneurinibacillus danicus | reverse complement strand
TTTTTCTTCTCTGGATCTCATTTCCTCTTTCTCTCCTTTTTTCTTCGTGATTTTCACAGAAAAAAGAGGGATGAGGATAAGCCCCTTCCCTCCATATCTATGCCTGTACCTATTCTTTATTGCACAATTCGCACCTGGGCTTGATCCTTCAATTGACTCTGTCCTTTTACTACCACTTTGTCCCCCGATTTCAAACCGCTGACCACCAGTACGTGTGTAGAATTCCCCTCGGCGGTAACAATGGCTCGTTTAATCGCACGTGTTCCTTCCACAATATACACGCTTTTCTTTCCGTCCTTCTCAATGATGGCATCCGCCGGTACGAGCAAGCCTTTCTGATTATTCATACTGACGCCCAGCACATTGACTTTCATACCGGGAAGAATAACGCCGTCCGGGTTTGGAATCTCGAGTTCAATCGGAAACATTTTGGACTGCCGATCCGCCTCTATCCCCCTGTATGTGACTTTACCTTTGACTGTTTTGCCAAGTGCCGGAATCTCTACGTCCATGAGGGCACCTTTAGTAAATTTGACGACCATGGATTCCGATACATTGATTTTGACAAGCACCGGATTAATGTTAATAATGGTCGCTACTGCCTGCTGCGGGCTGACCAGCTCTCCCGTCTCGTATCCAACGAAACTTATGATACCGGTAATCGGGGCTTTAATCACGGTATCATTCAATGCCGTACGTGCTTTTTCCAGCCCTACCTGGGCCTGCTGCACACCGGCACGGGCCGCGCGTTCGCCACCCATCGCCTGTTGGACGGCAGCTTTGGCCGTTTTATCTGCGCTTACCTGCGCCTGCTTTACACTTGTTTTAGCCGTATTAATCGCACCTTTGCCCTGCGCATCCGCCTGGGCTGATTGATTCATCAGGGTCTTTGCCTGCAGAAGAGCGCTTTCCGCTTGCTCTAACTGCGTCTTGGAAGCAGCACCGGCATCTACCAGACTCTTAACGCGGTCATAGTTCGCCTGGGCAATGGCAACACTTTGCTGGGCGATTTCATAAGAAGTGTTTCCGGCTGCTTTAATTCCGTATGTACTCTTTGCCTGATTGAGCGATGAGGTGGCCGTTTCTACCGCAGCCTGCGCCTGGGCCAGCGATGCTTTTGCCGCACTTACGCCTGCCTGCGCCTGGGCTAATGAAGCCTGGGCCGTATTCAGTGATGCCTGGGCCTGTTTTACACCCAGCACGTAATCCGTTTGATCCAATCGAGCAATTACCTGCCCCTGCTTCACCATTTCTCCTTTTTGTACGGACAACGAAGCAAGCGTACCGGAGAGTTTGGCAACCACATTAACACTTACCTTTGGGGAAATCTCCCCCAACAGCTGGCTTCCGCCTGTTAGTACGCCCTCTTTGACTTCCGCTATGCTAACGGCGATCGGTTTTACTTCCTGGGCGGCACTGCCCGCAGTGACAAGGCCCGCTTCCCGCGCGGAACCACAACCGGCGAGCAGCGATGCTGACACCAGGCAGACCGCCCCTACATGTATCCACTTTTTCTTCATACGTGCATTCCTCTCCTTCACGCGAGCTGCTGTTCTTCTTCGGTAGATGCCGCTGCAGGAAGCAGGCCGCGTTTTCTTAACGTGTAATTGCGAATTTTATCCATTGCTTCATAGCCTACCGGGACAATAACCAGGGTGAGCAACGTGGATGTAGTCAACCCTCCGATAACAACGATGGCAAGACCCGGAGACATCAGCGAACCTTCTACTTCGCCAAGCCCGAGCGGCAGAAGCGCTACAATGGTCGCCACTGCAGTCATAATAATCGGACGCAGGCGGGTAACGCCTGCTTCAAGCAGCGCCTCACGCGTTTCAAGCCCCTTCTCACGCTGCTGTTGTACGCGGTCTACATAGACGATCGCGTTCGTTACTACGATGCCAATCAGCATCAAAAACCCAATAAGCGCCGTTAGATCCAGGGAAGAGCCCGTCAGGAACAGACCGACAATTCCTCCGATAGCTGCGAGCGGTAAAGACAGCAGAATGGAAAGCGGGGCCATCGCATTTCCGAATGCGATTACCATTACGATATATACCATCACCACTGCGGCACCAAGAGCGTAAAACATTTCCTGGAAACTCTTCTGCATGTCCTCGCTTACGCCGCCGCTTGCTACTGTAACGCCATCCGGCAATTTCATTTTCTTTATCGCTTCATTCTGGGCAGTACTTACCCCTTCTTTGTCGCTGCTTGTAATATCTGCGGTAATGGCGATGAATTCTTTTTCGTTGCGGCGCATAATTTGAGATGGCGCTTCTTCATTCGTTACCGTCGCCACATCTTCTAAACGAATCTGCTGTCCCATCGGCGTATTCAGCAGAATGCTTCTGATTTTCTCAAGCGAATCCGTATCCGCCTCTTTCAATCCCAGGATAAAATCATATTCTTCCTCATCAATTTTAATTTTCCCGATTTTCGCGCTGCCCGTCAGGCTGCTAACGTCCCCGGCGATTTGAATCGGGGACATTCCCCACTCTGCCGCTTTGTCGCGATCGACCCGTATAATCACTTCTGATTTTTTATCCGAGAGATTGTCTTTGACATTGACCAGCAGCGGATTTTTTTCCACTTCAGCTTTCACCAATTCCGCGGCTTCTGTCAGCGCCTCTTTATTCGGACCGTTGAGTATAACTTCATATCCTTCGTTTGCACCGTTGCTGATCTTATCAATCGTTAGCTTGGAATCCGCCGGAACGAGCGGTTCGGTTTGCTCACGGAACCGTTCTAGAATCGCATTCACGTCTGCACCGTCTTTCAGCATGATAAACATAGACGATTTATTGGGTTCGTTCTCTTCCCCGATATTTGTCTCGATATAATCGACTCCAGGCTCCTTCTGAAATACGTCTTGCAGTCGTTGTGTCGCTTCCGCCGTTACTTCCAGCGACGTTCCTTTCGGCATCTTAAGAGCGGTTTGGATAACACCGATGTTGGATTCGCCAAACATACTAACATTTAATAATCCCGTCAGACTAAGGCTTCCTATCAGCAGGCCAAACGCAATGCCGGCTGTAATTAGCTTATGGCCAAGAGACCATTTCAACAAACGCTGATACATAAAGGATACTTTGCCCGGCTCGTGCTCTTTTACTTTGGTTGAGCGCAGCAGAAGAAGTTTGGTCATCAGTGGTACGACCGTCACCGCTACCAATAGCGAGGCGAGCAGCGAACAAACAACCGTGACAGCAAACGGACGAAATACTTCGCCAACAACGCCGCTTACGAATGCAATGGGCGCAAATACAGCTACGGTAGTTATGGTTGATGATGTAATGGCGTTTGTTACTTCCTTTGCCGCGAACCGGATGACGTCAGTGTTTCGTTCACGATTCAACTGCAGGTGACGGAAAATATTTTCGATGACAACGATACTGTCGTCCACCACCCTGCCTACGGCAATGGCCATGCCAAACAGCGTCATCATATTCAGTGTCAAGCCGAGCCAACTCATGAAAATAAGGCTGACCAAGATAGAAAGCGGGATGGATACGAGTACAATAAGCGTGGATTTCATGTTGCGCAGGAACAAAAGAATCATCAGGGATGCCATGATGGCGCCCATCATTCCTTCATTCATCATGCTCTTGATGGAGTCTTTAATGTCTACAGAGGTGTCGTATACCGTCTTGAAATCGATGTCAGGATAACGCTGGCGAAGCTCATCCAGCTTTTTGTTAATGATGTCGCCAGTTTCTACCGCATTTCCTTCGCGTGTCTTGTACAGGCGGATGCTAATACCTGGTTTGCCGTTCAGACGGCTAATTTGTTCCTTTTCCGTTTCAAAAGCGACGTCCGCCACATCGCCGATTTTCACATAGGCTAGTCCGCTGTTCATGCCGGAAGAAAGAAATAATTTCGTATTCTTAATCTGTTCAATGTTTGTAAACTTGTTAAGAATACGTACCGCCTGCTCTTCTTCCTGTATTTTCACATTTCCTGCCGGAATACCAACATGATTCGCTTGAATTAATTGTTTAAACTGGGAAGCGGAAAATCCATAATTGCTGAGCGCCGATAGATTAGGATATATATGCACCTTGTTCACGCGCTCGCCGACAGTGGAAACCTTCTCCACTCCCTGGATATCCTCGAGCTCAGGCACGATTGTATCCTTTACCAGAGAATTTAAGGAATCATCGGATATCGCCGTGTTTTTGGGGCTTACGGCTAGATAATAAATCGGCGCCGTTCCGAAGCCTTCTGTGTTCACCTGCGGGCGTTCCGCATCGGCAGGTAATTTGACGCCCGAGATTTTCTTTTCAACCTCATCCCTGGCTTCCTCCACGTCCGTTCCCGCGTTTAGCATCACAACAAGCGTAGAGTGATTATCAACTGAATGCGATTCGAGATATTTCATTCCTTCGATGGTATTGACCGCTTTTTCCAGCGGTTTGGTCACATCATCAAGCACATCTTCCGGAGCCGCATTCGGATAGTCCGTCTGGACAATGACAACCGGGAACGAGATATCAGGCATACTCTCCACTTTCAGAGAGGTAGCAGCCACCACGCCACCCATCGTAATCAGGAGAATAATAATAATAACGGCGGCCGAGTTCTTTAATGAGAAACGGGTTAAAAATTCCACGCCTCCTCCTCCTTCCTCTTTCCTACTATATGAATGCTATGTAACCAGTCCGATTCTATGTTAACGTATCCATTCTTTAAGGCGGAACGTCCCAAGCATGATTCTTCCTCCGTCTTAAGACGGAGATGAAAAGACATAAGAAAAACTCGCTGGTGCTATCGCCCGTCCTTTTTCCATAAAAAAAGAGAAGGTATATCAACCTTCTCACAATTATCATTGTCTCTATTTTTTTATTTTTCTACGCTACCCGGCCATTCTAACATGCCGCCGACCATATTCTTTACGTTGTAGCCACGCTCGGCCAGCCATTCGGATGCCATGCCGCTCCGGTTACCGCTCCGGCATACCATAATATATTCTTTTTCCTTATCCAGTTCATGCAGCCGGGCCGGAATTTGCCCCAACGGAATGTGCTTTGCACCTGGAATGCGCCCGCCTGCATATTCCTCATCTTCCCGCACATCAATCAAATTCAGCTTCTTCCCTTGTTTGAGCTGCTCATTCACTTCATTTGCTGAGATTTCACCGTATGTACTCATACTGTCGCCTCCTCTGTTGCGATTATTTATTCGTAATTCTCTTCTTACTTATACCTGTTATATGCCTGTGAATAAAGTAAACGAAGATAACCAGGCGCTTAAACGCTGCATTTGTCCCGTATAGATTAGTACACCCATGGCAATAAGAATCCATCCGCTTACATTCTTAATGACTGGCATCCAGCGATTCAAGCTGCGGACTGCTTTAACGGAATACAGCATAATAAACGAAATGATAAAAAACGGAATCGCAAGACCGAGAGAATAAACACTGAGTAAAAACATACCGGTATTGACCGTTTCAGCATTGCTGGCCAGAAGCAAGATGGAAGACAGGGCAAGACCTACGCACGGCGTCCACCCGGCCGCGAACGCCATGCCAAGCAACAGTGACGAAAACCCTTTGCCTGCCTGAATACGGGACATGTCAAACCGCTTCTCGCGGGCCAGGAAACGAAGCTTCAGCCAACCAATTGTCTGAAAACCGAAAATAACAATCAAAATACCGCTCAATTGCTCGAATAGCTCTCGATTCGAACGAAGAAATTGTCCCAAATAGCTGGCAGTTGCTCCGAATAAAACAAAAATAATAGAAAAACCGATAATAAAAGCCAGCGAACGAACCAACAGCGTACTGCGCCGGATTGCAAGCCGATCGTCCTGCACCATCCCTCCGGTCAAATGCGTAACGTATGCGGGTATTAACGGGAAAACGCAGGGGGAGAAAAAAGAAAGTAAGCCGGCAAACCAGGCGAATGATACGGATATGGATTGCTGCATATTACCACCTCTCTAAGCATTGTCGCACATTCGATTCTTCTCATGCAAGAATGGACATACTTTTTATTTTATAGCGGACAAGCAGTTTCACCGTCCTGTCATAATTCGTCCGATTTTTCACAGATGGAAAAAAGTAAGCACGCCCTTTTCAGGCATGCTTTTTTACCTTTCTGCAGTGAGCGTCTTCTCGTTCGCTACTCCACACCAGTGCATAATTGTATGTGCCATAATCTCCGCGCATTCCATTACGCGATCAAGCTCGATGTATTCGTTCGGATAGTGGGCCATGCTGGTTACTCCCGGTCCGAATACGATGGACGGAGTCTCCCCTACCCTGGTCAACAACCCGCCGTCCGTTCCCCATGGGGAAGCTTCGATAGCAGGTTCTTCGCCAAGCACTGAACGGTACGAGTGGATAAGATGATTCATCAGCTCGTGATCGCTGTCAATCATGCCCGGTATCCACTGTGCACCGAACCATTCCAATTGCGGCGGATGCTGCTTAAACCATTCATCATCCAACGCGGCCAATGCTTCAGCCATTGCCTGTTTCGCATCTTTCATTTCCTCATCCGGCGCTACACCCATCCGTCCCTGCAGCTCTACCAAATCAGGAACGGAAGACGGCCACTCTCCACCTTGAATCGTTCCCACGTTTATCGGAATAGGAATCGGGATATTTTTGTACAGCGGGTCGGTAATCCGTTCGTTCCTTTCCTTCTCCAGCTTGCGGATCGCATCCACGACAATCATCGCCTTCTCAATCGCACTTACGCCTTCATAACGCGTGCCGCCATGCGCGGAGCGCCCTTTTACTTTAATCTTGAACCACATGGACCCCTGTTGTTTCGGGAAGATTTTCATCTGGGTCGGCTCTGGAATGAGTGCTGCATCAGCTTTGTAGCCGCGCAATACCGTAGATAATGTCCCCGATCCCCCACTTTCTTCCTCCACTACGCTTTGGAAGATGATATCGCCCTTAAGACGGACACCTAACTCTTTCAGGCACTTGATAGCAAACAGCATCGCAATATTGCCGCCCTTCATATCCGTTACGCCGCGCCCATACATTTTGCCATCTTCAACCTTGCCGCTGAAAGGATCATCATTCCATTGATCAAGGTCGCCTGCCGGTACGACATCAATGTGCCCGTTCAAGATAAGCGACTTTCCGCCGCCTTCGCCCTTCCAGACTCCCACTACGTTCGGACTTCCCTCAAACGATGTGCGCGGAGAGCAAAAGTATGGGTGTTTAATTAACTCTTCACCCGATGGCTCCCATATGTCTACATCCAAACCAAGCGAGGCCAACTTATCGGCCACCAATTTCTGCGCGCTTGCTTCTTTGCCCTGCACGCTCGGCGCCTGCACGACCTGCGCGAGAAAATCGATGGCTTCCTGCCGGTGCTCCCGCATCCACTGCTTTACTTGTTCTTTCATTACGCCTGTGCACCTCCCTGGTTATTTAAAGACCGGAATTTGACTGCTTTCCGCAAATTTAAGCGGGGCTTCGGTGCTTTCTACCACCTGTTCGACCGTATACGGATACAGCACCTCGCGCAAGTATAATTCTCCGTCTACCACTTCAATCACCGCCCGTTCGGTAATAATCATATCTACACATTCCGGAGCGGTCAGCGGCAGCGTACATTTCCGTAAAATTTTCGGCTCTCCCGCTTTGTTTGTATGATTCATCAACACAATGACTTTTTTGGCTTTCTGCGCCAGCTCGATAGCTCCACCCATGCCGGGCACCCGCTTCCCCGGTACAATCCAGTTGGCCAAATCACCCTTTTCGCTCACTTCCAATGCGCCAAGAATGGTGATATCCAGGTAGCCGCGACGGATCATGCCGAATGCGACAGTGCTGTCAAAGTAGGAAGCACCGGGCACGATGGTAACGGGAAATCCGCCTGCATTGCAAAGATTTTCGTCTTCCTGGCCTTTTGCAGGGGTCGGACCGGTTCCGAGTATTCCATTCTCTGCATGGAACATAACATCCCAGTCATGCGGAATATAATCCGCAACCAGCGTCGGGATACCGATACCTAAATTGACCAGCATGCCCGGCCGGATTTCTTTCGCCGCACGCCGCGCGATTAAGTAACGCTGCTCTACTCCCACGCCCATTTCCAGTTCACCCCTTCGCTCTGTACGATACAGTCCACATATACGCCCGGTGTTACGATGCATTCCGGATCAAGTGCTCCGCACGGTACGATTTCGTCCACTTCCGCAATTGTGATGTCTGCTGCCATTGCCACAAGCGGGTTAAAGTTGCGCGCACTCTTGTCATACACAAGGTTTCCGTATTCGTCCGCTTTTTTCGCATATACAATGCCAACTTTCGCAGTCAGTGCCGGTTCCACCATGTATGTTTTTCCGTCCACTTCAATCTTTTGTTTCCCTTCTTCCACAATCGTGCCAAGTCCTACATCCACCAGAATGCCGCCCAGGCCCATACCGCCTGCGCGAATCTTCTCGGCCAGCGTACCTTGAGGATAGAATGTTACCTTCATGCTGCCCTCCGTCATCAGTCGACCGGCATTCGGATTGGAACCGATGTGCGACGTAATTAAGCTGTGGGCGCGGCCTGCCGTTACAAGTCGGCCAATTCCGATATCGGGAAAACCGGAGTCGTTGCCGATTAAATCCAGATCAGTTACCCCTTTACGCAAAATGCTGTCGATAAGAGTCGGCGGATTGCCTACGCCGCCGAATCCGCCAAACATAAGCGTAATGCCGTCCGTAATATGGGCCAGCGCTTCATCGAGTGAAACTACTTTAGAGATTGTCTGTGTCATCTGCATCCCTCCTCCGTTATACGCTTTCTTTGGAAACGAGCTGCCCTTCCTGCTTCAATTCCACCTCTATCTCACCAATGGACTGATCAAGTATAAATAAAAGTTCATTCACTTCTTCTTCTGAGATGACAAACGGCGGGGCCACCAGAACGGCGTCGCCCGCCTGTCCGTCGATGCCGCCGGACGCGCTGTAAATAAGCAATCCTTTCTGCATCGCCTTTTCAATCAAGCGCTCTGTTACGTGGAGGTTGAGGGAGAACGGCTCCTTCGTCGTACGGTTCTTAACAAATTCAATGCCGCACAAAAGACCCTTACCGCGCACATCACCGATAATGTCATGCTTCTGCATAAGCGCCTGCAGGCCCGCCATCAATTGAATACCTCGCTCTTCCGCTCTGGTAATCAGCTGGTTATCTTCGATATATTGCATAACCGAAAGCGAAACGGCGGCGGATTGCGGATTGGCGCTAAACGTGTGGCCGGACATAATCGACTTCGAACCTGCGGCGATGATATCGATAATGCGCCTGCTGGCAATGGCGGCCGCCATCGGCGTGTATCCGGCGCTCATCCCTTTGCCAAGCGCCATTAAATCCGGTACGACACCCCAATGATCAATTCCGAACGGTTTGCCGGTTCTTCCATTGCCTGTCATCACTTCATCGGCAATAAACAAAATGTTATAGCGCTCACAAATTTCTTTAATCCGCTGATAATAATACGGCGGTGGCGTAACCGCACCGCCGGAAGCACCGATAATCGGCTCCGCGATAAATGCGGCGATATGATCAGCGCCGATGCGGTGAATCGCTTGCTCCAACTGGTTGGCGCACAGCAAGCCGCAGCTTGGATATGTGCTGTTGAACGGACAGCGATAGCAATAGGGAGGCTCAATCGACGGAAACTCCTCCAGCAGCGGAATAAAGCGCTTTCTTCTTAGAATATGGCCGGACATAGAGAGTGCGCCCATGGTAATACCGTGGTAGCTCATCCAGCGTGAGAGAACTTTGTTTTTGGTCGTTCGACCCTGCTCCTGCCAATATTGAATCGCAATCTTCATTACGGTTTCGGTCGCTTCCGACCCGCTATTGACAAAAAATACATAATCCAAATCCCCTGGCGTCCAGCTTGCCAGTTTGGCAGCCAGAGCTTCCGCCGCTTCGCTTGTAAATTGCGAACGGTACGTAAAGCATACTTTTTTCGCCTGTTCATTCATTGCATCAATAACCGGTTGTACACCGTGTCCAATATTAGCTGTTACGGCGCCCGAGCATCCATCCAGGTAAGCTTTTCCTTCGATGTCGTATAAATAAACTCCTCTACCATGAGAAACGGTGGGATATTCTTTATCTAACAGCGGTTTAATAACGTGGCTATGTCCTCTCATCGGACGCTCCCCCTCTGCATTTCTTCATATTTTCATCATAACAAGGCAATTCAAAGAAGAATATTCGCACTATTACATAAATTTGTAGTATATTTTTTATACATGATGTATAAAGAGAGGAATTAGCATGTCGATTACACTAAAAGAAGCGTTGGAATTGCCGGACATTCAACATATTAAGCTGGTCGGAGGCCGCGGCGGACTGCACAAAGTCATCAAGTGGGTCACCATCGTTGAAATTATCGAGGATACAACCAGACTTCAAGAAGGAGAATTTCTGATTACGACCGGGTACGGACTTGATACGGAGGCGAACCGGCATGACTTTATCAAGCGGCTGGCGTTACAACATTTGTCAGCCGTAGCGATTCACACCGGCTTTTATATGGAGCGGATTCCGGATGAATTCATCGCAGCGGCGGATGCGCATGACCTGCCGCTGATTGAAATCCCACACCATATGAACTTCTCTGAAGTAACCAAGGCGCTGCTTGGCCATATCGTGAATCGCCAACTGCAGATCATGCAGGATACGCAGCAAATCCACCGGGAACTGACCATGCTGGCATTAAACAATCAGGGATTGGCCCCGCTTGTGCATATGCTGGCCGCACGCCTGCAAGCGGAAGTGGACGTCTATGACACGCAAGCAACCCGTTTAGAGGGAAGCAGCATTCATTCCGAAACTTCGGTTTCATTTGAAGAAACCAAACATCAGCTTATTCATCCGATAGCGACCGACCAGGAGCAATACGGATTCCTGCATGTACAAAAACGAACACCGCTTACAGAAATGGACCGTCTCATCGTTGAGCAGGCCGCAATGGTGTGCGCCATCGAGTTCCTGAAGCGAAAAGCGGTCGAGGAAGCGCTGCTCCGCATGCAGGAAGATGTGCTTGATGAACTCCTTGAGACCGGCAGTCAGGATGAAACCTATCTTCGGAAGTTAGCGCATAGACTAGGCTCTAGACTGGAAGGAACTATGACCATCATGCAAATTGCCTCAGTCTCAGAAGACAGCCTCCGGGCATTCGCCCAATCCTGGGCTCAAAAGCAAAACATCCCTATACTGCTGCGTGAGAAACAGCGAACGATGACAATCCTGCTTCCTGTAAAGCAGGAGAAAGACGCTATCAGAGCGGCCCAATCTCTGCAGCAGGAAGCGCAGTTGCGGCTTACGTCCGAACTGCTTCACATCGGCTTAAGCCGACCGTTCACAAGGCTTGCCGCTACCGCTGCAGGTGCGCAGGAGGCACGGGAAGCGCTGCAAGTATCGATCATCACCGGAGAGCCTATCCTGTCTTACGATAAAATCGGAGCCTATGCCCCTCTTCTGCAGATGAAAAAAGCAGGGGTAGAGCTTACGGCTTTATACAGCCCGCTTCTCGACCCGCTGCTTGCATACGATCAAAAACACAATTCCAGCTTGTTGGATACGCTGGACTGTTATCTTCAGCATAATTCCAACATCAAAAACACGGCGGCCGCGCTGTTCATCCATAGGCATACGCTAAAATATCGGTTGGAACAGATCGCCGAAAAGACGCAGAAAGATTTGCAAAGTGCCCATGCGCTTACCGAATTCCATCTAGCACTTATGGCATACCGGCTCGACCATGCCGCATTGAAAGTTCTGTAGGCTTGCTAGCCGCGGGATAAATCCTTAACCCAAAGGCTCATGTCTTCAAATTTATCGAAGATATTGCAATTCTTGGTCATGCGCCCGGTATACTCATAACCCAGTTGATGAAACACCGCATTCATTCCAAATGATAACGAGCGCGCAAGTGAATAAGCGCAGTATATGCTGCGGCGGCGCAACTCGTGTTCAAGCGCCGTAATCAGATGACGCATCAGTCCGTGCTTGCGGTGTTCGGGATATGTGGCGCAGTCGGTCACCTCTGCGTTATTGTAAGCGGCGTTTACTTCAGCCGATGCGGCACTGACAATCCGGCCGCCTGCTTCCGTTACATAGAAAACGGTCCCTTCTAGGATGACCTTCTTGATGTAAGTCGCATCGTTCATCGGGGTCGGATACGTCTGAAAAACAGTCCCGTACAATTGAGCCAGTTGCTCGGCGTCCTCAATGGTGGCAAGGCGCATGGAATAACCCTGAGCGAGCCGATTTTCCATGGATTTTAACGGAAGCTTGAGCACCTGACGCAGAATTTCGTCTTCTTCCATCCAGTATGCGCTTGTGCGCCGCTCATCCGTGAAGTACATGGCCATACTGTATGCGTCGCTGCCATTAAAGTACTTTTTATACACGCCTTCAAGCATATAGCCGAGGTGTAAGAATGCCTGCCAATCTTCGGAACGTGATTTAATGAACACTTTTGTAAATGCATGTTTCTCCACAAGTTCTAAAATCCGCTCGTGCATTGCCTGTACGTCGCCGCGATAATCATCCACGCGCAGGCGGGCATTAAAGGGATCAAGGCAGACATCCATAGTGAAATAGGTTCCCATTTCCGTACAGACTTGATAATAGCGTTCATTTTTTGTTGTCATAAACAGTCCTCCGCTCTTCTATATTTTTCATAGTTAAAGAATGTTGCAAAAAATATGCCACTGTTTTCATGATTTTCACAGAAAACCACCATGACCGATTAGCCACAACCCCGGCATGAAAATGAGGGGAAGAGCAG
>NZ_BJXX01000155.1 GCF_007991215.1 Aneurinibacillus danicus | reverse complement strand
TTTCCTCACAATTTTCACAGAAAAAGGTGATATGTATGTCTAAACTTGCGGCGATCTGGTCGGAAGAATTCGAATGGCTGCTCGGTATTATTAACGTAGGCATTCATCTTGTCGATAGAGAGGGAACAACCGTATTTTTCAATGAAACGATGGCGGAAATCGACGGATTGGACCGCAAAGACGTAATCGGCCAGAGTGTATTCGACCTATTTCCCTCACTGACCAATGAAAGCAGCACGCTCATCCGCGTTCTCAGCACAGGGGAAGAAATCGTAGATAAAGTACAGACCTACATGAATATGAAAGGCAAGCAAATTACGTCGATTAATAGCACGTATCCACTGCGCAAGGGCGGGGAAATCATCGGTGCAGTCGAGCTGGCGGAAGACATCACACGCATCGTCCAGTTGAACGACCAGGTGTTGGATTTGCGTCAGCAGCTCTATAAGAAAACGAAAGAAAAGAAAAACACGCAGAACGATACACAGTATCATTTCAGTGACTTAATCGGTGAGAGTCCGTTATTCCAGCAAGCGCTGACACGCGCCAAACGTGCGGCCCGTACTCACTCTCCTGTGCTTATTTGCGGACCTACCGGCACTGGAAAAGAGTTGATAGCGCAAAGCATCCACAATGCCAGCATTCGCCGCGACAAACCGTTTATTGCGCAGAACTGCGCAGCCGTTCCGCGTGAGCTGATGGAAGGCTTACTATTCGGAACGACAAAAGGCGCGTTTACCGGCGCCATTGACCGTCCCGGCATTTTCGAACAGGCAAACGGCGGCACACTATTCCTTGACGAGATTAACAGTCTGGATATTATGCTGCAAGCCAAACTCCTGCGTGTGCTGCAGGAAGGCCGTGTCCGCAGGGTCGGCGGAGCCGTGGAACAGGAAGTTAACGTACGCATTCTTGCCGCCATGAATATCGGACCGCACGAGGCATTAAAAAATAATATTCTACGTTCAGATTTATTCTTTCGTCTCAATGTTGTTAATATTGAACTTCCGCCTCTCCGCCGGCGTAAAGAAGATATCGTATTGTTAACAAAACATTTTATCGAGAAGTTTAACCAAACTTTCGCAATGAAAGTGACAGGTGTTAGCAGAGAAGTCATGAATGTATTTTTGCGTTATCCATGGCCGGGAAACATCCGGGAGCTGCGCCATTCGCTCGAATCCGCCTTTAATATGCTCGAGGAAAACGAGGAAAAGATTGAACTAAGGCATCTGCCGCTGCAGTTTACTGATCCACCTGCAGAGTTTGGATTCTCCACGCCCGCCCAATCCGTAGATTCTCCCCTGCCCTCTTACCCACTGGATTTGCCCGCCTATATTGAAAGCATCGAGCGGGATATCATTGAAGGCGCGTTGAAGCTTCATCAAGGTAATGTCAGTAAAACCGCCGATGCACTCGGTGTCAAACGCCAGGCACTTCAGTATAAGTTGAAAAAATTCAATTTATAGACAAATTTTTTGCAGCAAAAAATTCATGAATCGCAAGTTTTTTTGCACTTCTTTATAGCAAAAAGAGAGGAGAAAATTCTCCTCTCTTTTTTTGTAACCACCGTCAAATCAGTATTTTTAGAATATTTTACACTTTGGCATACATCTTGCTGCAATAAATATGCGACGAGAACATACCAGGGAGGTACAGCACATGAGCTTACTTGAAAAAGATTTAAATAAAGGAGTAAAAGAACCCGTTCCAGGCGAAGGCTGGCATAAAGCACCCGCAAAAACACGCAACTACCGTGATATCGAACTATGGAAAGATGTGACGGAAGAGCAGTGGAACGACTGGCTCTGGCAGCTTACCCATACAATTAAAACCGTAGAAGATCTGAAAAAAGTGGTCAATCTAACGCCGGAAGAAGAAGAAGGCGTACGCATCTCTACGCAGACCATTCCGCTGAATATCACACCGTACTACGCGTCGCTGATGAATCCGGACGATCCGCGCTGCCCGGTACGCATGCAGTCGGTTCCGGTTTCTGCAGAAATCATGAAAACGAAATACGACCTGGAAGACCCGCTGCATGAAGACGAAGATTCTCCGGTACCTGGCCTCACCCACCGCTATCCGGATCGTGTATTATTTCTTGTAACCAACCAATGCTCTATGTACTGCCGCTACTGTACGCGCCGCCGCTTCTCCGGCCAGGTTGGCATGGGCGTACCGAAGAAGCAGTTGGATGCGGCCATCGATTACATCGCCAATGCACCGGAAGTACGCGATGTACTTATCTCCGGAGGCGATGGTTTGTTAATTAATGATACGGTACTTGAATACATCCTGAAAAATCTGCGCGCCATTCCGCATGTAGAAATCATTCGTATCGGTACACGCGCACCGGTCGTATTCCCGCAGCGGATTACGGAAAACTTGTGCAACATTTTGAAGAAATATCATCCGGTATGGCTGAATACACACTTCAACACACCGCTTGAAATTACGCCGGAATCAAAACGCGCATGTGAAATGCTCGCAAATGCCGGGGTTCCCGTCGGTAACCAGGCCGTCATTCTGGCGGGCATTAATGACAGCGTGCCGATTATGAAGAAACTTATGCACGAGCTTGTAAAAATTCGTGTGCGTCCATACTACATCTATCAATGCGACCTGTCCGAAGGTATCGGCCACTTCCGTGCACCGGTATCCAAAGGCCTGGAAATTATCGAAGGACTCCGCGGCCATACGTCCGGCTACGCTGTACCGACATTTGTGGTCGACGCTCCTGGCGGCGGCGGTAAGATTGCGCTCCAGCCGAACTACATGATTTCGCAAAGTCCGGATAAAGTCGTGCTGCGCAACTTCGAAGGAGTTATCACATCGTATCCGGAGCCGAAGAACTATGTACCGGGACGCGCTGACGCCTACTTCAACGAACAGTACGGTATTACAGAAGAAAAAGAATCCGTGGGCATCACGGCAATCATGCACGACGAGAAATTTAACCTGGTACCGGAAGGCTTGCGCCGCATGAACAAACGCAAGCAGTATGAACAAGCCGAAGAACACGCTTCCCTGAAGGATCGCCGTGACAAACGCGACGAGATGAAAGCGAAACTCGCCAAAGCGAAAGAAAATAAATAGCGAGAGCCGAGCACCACAGGAACTGAAACATATGGCAAAACGCGAGACGCGCACCCACTCCCGCCGTCTCGCGTTTTCTTTTTCTCATGATTTCCCCGTCCCACGCATGAAAATTCCGTTTCTCCCCAAAATAAGACGTAGCTGAATAAACTTATAGGAGGAGAATTTCATGGGAAACAAAGCGAAAAACAAGAAACTCACCCCGACGCAGATTGAGTATCAGTCATTCGCCCAAGCGCATGAGCCCGCTCGACCAGTCGTCAAAAATGTGATACGCGCCTTTTTCGTTGGAGGTGCTATTTGCCTGCTCGGGCAATTCATTCAAAATTTTTTTATGACGTACTTTAACTTTACGGAAAAAACGGCCGGCAATCCGACCGTTGCCGTGCTTGTCATCATTTCCGTCCTGCTGACCGGATTCGGTGTCTATGACAAGATTGCCCAGTATGCCGGTGCCGGCACGGCGGTCCCCGTGACTGGATTCGCCAATTCCATCGCCTCAGCCGCAATGGAACACCGAAGCGAAGGTCTTGTACTGGGTGTAGGGGGCAAAATGTTTAAGCTGGCCGGCTCCGTCATTGTCTTCGGCGTATTCGCAGCGTTTGTGATCGGACTTCTTAAGTGGGCCTGGTCGGCGATAGGAGGGATGTCATAATGCTTCAGGGACACCAATCGTGGATGTTTCAGAACAAACCTGTCATTCTCTCCTCAGCAGCCGTCGGCGGACCGTTCGAGGCCCAGGGAAACCTGGCTGATGACTTCGATCTGCTGTACGGCGATCTCTGGCTCGAACAGGACAGTTTCGAAAAAGCGGAGAAAAAAATGCTGGAAGACGCCTGCGACACAGCCGTCAAGAAAGCGGGCATCCAGAAAGAAAATATTAACTTCCTTCTGGCCGGCGATTTAATGAACCAGATTATCTCAAGCAGCTTCTCGGCCCGGACGGTAGGCGTGCCATATCTCGGTATCTTCGGCGCCTGTTCCACTTCCATGGAAGGATTGGCGCTCGCCGCACAGCTCGTCGATAGCGGTGCGGCCAAGTATGCCCTTGCGGGAACATGCAGCCACAATGCTACAGCCGAAAAGCAATTCCGCTACCCGACGGAATATGGCTCGCAAAAACCTCCTACCGCCCAGTGGACGGTTACCGGTGCGGGTGCTGCGGTTGTGGCTGCTTCCGGCGCGGGTCCGCGCATCGTCTCGGCGACCATCGGACGAGTGGTTGATATGGGCATCAGTGACCCGTTCAACATGGGGGCGGCCATGGCTCCGGCGGCAGTAGACACCATCGAAGCACATTTCCGTGACCTGCAGATTACCGCCGATCATTATGATATTATCGCTACCGGCGATTTAGGGAAGGTTGGACACGCTATCGCCCGCGATTTGTTTGAAAAACATAATATCAACGTTCCTGAGAGCAAGCTGACGGACTGCGGTTTACTGATTTATAGCGATAAACAGGACGTTCAGGCCGGCGGAAGCGGATGCGCCTGCTGTGCTACGGTCACGTACGGCCATCTTCTCAAGCGGCTGCGGGCCGGAGAATGGAAGCGCATGCTTGTGATAGCGACCGGCGCCCTTCTCTCTCCGCTCAGCTACCAGCAGAACGAGAGCATTCCTTGCGTAGCACACGCGGTCGCCATCGAACAATAATCATGCGAATAAGGAGGTATATGCGATGATATTTTTCTGGGCTTTCGTAGTAGGCGGCATGATCTGTGTCATTGGACAGTTGCTGATGGATGTCGGAAAGCTGACACCTGCCCATACAATGTCTACCCTCGTGGTTACCGGTGCCATTCTTGACGGATTTGGTTGGTATGAACCGCTCATTAAATTTGCCGGCGCAGGGGCGACCGTACCGATTACCAGTTTTGGCAACGCACTTGTCCACGGTGCCATACAGGAGATGCAAACCGATGGTCTGGTGGGGATTATTACCGGAATTTTTGAGGTTACAAGCGCGGGGATTTCGGCCGCAATTATTTTCGGATTTTTAGGCGCTTTGGTGTTTAAACCGAGAGGATAAGCACATACTACTTGTTGTGGAGGTGAGAGTCATGACAGTATCAGCACAAGTAAAGCAGGCATTAGCAAGCTTGAAAAGCGCGCAGGCAAGCCTGGAAACTTTCGCATTAAGCACACAAAATCAACAGGCGAAGCAGCTTTTCACTCAGAACGCTCAGCAAACACAAGCCATTATCGATGCGCTGGAGCCACGTATCCAGCAGCTGGAACAAGAAGAGCCCCAATATAAAGGGTTCTAAGCATGAGACAGCAGGGTGAGTCAGCGGCTCACCCTCGTTACATTCTGACGAGGTGAAGGACGATGGACGTTATCCAAATCGCGCTGCGTGCTTTTTTCGCCCTTGTGACCCTGTTTGTCATTACGCGGTTAAGCGGCAAGAAACAGTTGGCGCAGCTGACGTTTTTCGAATACATAGTCGGCATTACTATCGGTGATATTGCCGCGTTTATCGCAACGGACATTGAAAGCAATCTGGTTCATGGCTATACAAGCTTGATTATCTTTGCGGTCATTCCGCTTCTTATTGATTATCTTTCATTAAAAAGCAAATTTGTTCGCGACCTGTTTGAAGGCAAAGGCACTGTGCTCATTAAAAAAGGCAAAATATTGGAAGACAACATGAAGAAGGAACATATTACTACGGATGAGCTCCTTGAGCAGTTGCGCCTAAAAGGAGTATTCAAAGTGGCCGACGTAGAATTCGCCATGCTGGAGACAAGCGGCCATCTCAGCGTTATGGCGAAAAAACAAGCGCAGGCGGCCACAATAAAAGATCTGCAGCTAAACCTGCCTGAGGAACAAGAGCCGGAAACCGTCATCATGGATGGGAAGATTATGCTTGACCCGCTCCGTGCAAGCGGCCGGAACACCGACTGGCTGAATACCGAACTGGAGAAAGCAGGCGTGAAGCTGGACAACGTGTTCATGGGTCAAGTCGATGCCTTCGGGCAATTGTATCTTGATCTGTACAACGACCAGCTCCAAATGCCCCAGCCAAGCCAAAATCAATTGCTTCTCGCTTCCTTGAAAAAATCCCAAGCCGATTTTGAAATGTTCGCTTTGGAAACCAAGAATCCGGAAACAAAAAAAGTCTATACCAAAGCAGCCGAAAAGCTGCAGAGCACCATTGATCAGCTCAGCCCCTATCTCCACTGACAAAAACCCTCGCCTTTCACACGAAAAGCGAGGGCATATTTATGCTCTTACTATGCTTCTGTGTCGGAAGAATTTTTCCAGTCCAACGCCAGCTTCCCGTCTTTATAATCTACAGTCAGCATGGAGCCATCCATAACTTTACCACCGATCAGCGTTCTGGCGATGAGCGTTTCCAGATGACGCTGCAAAAATCTGCGAAGCGGGCGTGCACCATAGACCGGATCATAGCCTTCCCTGGCGATATACGCTTTTGCCTCATCGGTCAATTCAAGTCCAATATTGCGTTCGGACAGACGCTTTTTCAAGTCGATAATCAGCAACTTAACAATCTCGCCGATTTCGGCCGGGGTCAGCGGCTTAAACAGCACGATCTCATCTACCCTGTTTAAGAACTCAGGCCTGAAATTCATCTGCAATTCACTCATAACCTGATCGCGGACAGCGTCTTTAATCTCGCCATTCTCCGTAATTCCATCGAGCAGAAAGGCTGACCCGATATTGGACGTCATAATAATAACCGTGTTCTTAAAGTCGATCGTCCGTCCCTGCGAATCGGTAATCCGACCATCATCGAGCACCTGCAGCAGCACGTTGAACACATCGTGATGCGCTTTTTCGATTTCGTCAAACAAAATAACCGAATATGGTTTGCGCCGTACCGCTTCGGTCAGCTGGCCGCCCTCCTCGAATCCGACATAGCCAGGCGGCGCGCCGATCAGACGGGACACGCTATGCTTTTCCATGTATTCGCTCATATCAATGCGTACAATATTCTCTTCCGTATCAAACAGCGTCTCAGCCAGTGTCTTGGCGAGTTCCGTTTTCCCGACGCCGGTCGGACCAAGGAAGATGAATGAACCGATGGGACGTCTGGGGTCCTTGATTCCGGCGCGCGCCCGGATAATCGCATCCGCTACGCTGTTTACCGCCTCATCCTGACCGATGACCCGCTCGTGCAAAATTCGATCCAGCTTCAACAGCTTCTCCCGCTCTCCTTCCACCAATCGGGAAAGCGGAATACCGGTCCACCGCGAGATGATGCGAGTAATTTCATCTTCCGTTACCTCTTCGCGCAGCAAAGCCTCTTCACCTTTACGGGCCGATTGTTTCTCTTCTTCGATTTGCAGCTTCTTCTCCGCTTCCGGCAGTCTGCCGTATTTAAGCTCTGCGGCTTTGTTCAAGTCGTACTCCCGCTCTGCCCGGGCAATCGCCAGATGAATTTGCTCTATCTCTTCCCGAAGTTTCTGGATGTTCTGCAGCGCCTGCTTCTCTCCCTCCCACTGCGCCTTCATCGTCGCAAAGCGTTCACGGCGCTCGGCCAGCTCTTTCTGCAGCTGCTCGAGACGCTCGCGGCTCGCGGGGTCTGTCTCTTTCTTCAATGCCGCTTCTTCGATTTCAAGCTGCATGACGCGACGGGCTACCTCGTCAAGCTCTGCCGGCATCGAGTCAATCTCCGTACGAATCATCGCACACGCCTCGTCCACCAAATCAATGGCTTTGTCCGGCAGAAAACGGTCCGTAATGTAACGATGCGAGAGCACCGCCGCCGTGACAAGCGCATTGTCGTGGATTTTTACGCCGTGGAACACTTCGAAGCGCTCACGCAGGCCGCGCAGAATAGAAATCGTATCTTCCACCGTCGGTTCATCGGCCATAACCGTCTGGAACCGGCGCTCAAGCGCTGCGTCTTTCTCAATATATTTGCGGTATTCATCCAGCGTCGTAGCACCAATGCAATGCAGCTCACCGCGCGCCAGCATGGGCTTGAGCAGATTGCCCGCATCCATTGCGCCCTCTGTCCTGCCAGCGCCGACAATCGTATGAATCTCATCAATGAACAGCAGGATTCTCCCTTCACTGCGCTTAATCTCCTGCAGGACCGCTTTCAGACGTTCTTCGAATTCACCGCGGTATTTGGCTCCTGCGATTAACGCTCCCATATCGAGCGCAAAAATGCGCTTATCACGCAGGCCTTCCGGTACATCCCCTCGTACAATCCGATGGGCTAATCCTTCAACAATTGCCGTTTTTCCGACGCCCGGCTCACCAATAAGCACCGGATTGTTTTTCGTTTTGCGGGACAATATACGGATAACGTGGCGAATCTCCGCATCGCGGCCAATGACCGGGTCCAGCTTGTTGCTGCGTGCTTCTTCCACAAGATCGTGGCCGTATTTCTCCAGTGCTTCATAGGTCACTTCCGGTGTGGCACTTGTTACGCGCTGATTGCCCCGCACCTCATTTACCGCCGCAAGGAACGCCTTTCGGGTAATGCCATAGCTTGCAAATAGATTGCGCAGCGTTGTTGTTTTCTGTACTTCTTCCAGAATTCCCAGGAAAAGATGTTCGATAGAGATATATTCATCCTGCATCGCTTTCGCTTCGTCTTCGGCTTTCAGCAAAATATTGTTTACGCCGGAGCTGATATAGATTTTGCCCGCTTCCCGGCCCGGACCGGATACGCGCGGTTTTTGCTCCAGTCTTTTTTCGATCTCCCGGGTAAGATTTTCGGGAGATATGTTCATTTTATGCAGCAGGCGCGGCAGCAATCCTTCGTGCTGCGTCAGCAATGCCAGCAGCAGGTGTTCCGTCTCCACTTCCGGATTGCCATACCGGAGCGCTTTCGTCTCCGCCTGCTGAATCGCCTCCAGCGATTTTTGTGTAAAACGATTCATATCCATATCACTTGCGCCTCCTTCTTCGCTTATCATTTCCACAACATGGGATGTACAACACCCTTATTATAACCTTTCCTTCTGGGGGAAAAATACAGGAACTCTAGTTTTATGAAAAGCGGGGAATGGAGGAATCCTCGTAGCTATCTCCTATTTTATCCTTTCAAAAATACAACATTCTTTAGGAGACGTTGTCTGTCTTCAATTGAAAAATGTATTAAGGAATAAAAAACAAAGGGAAAAGCATACTAAGCATACAATTTTTTTGAAAATGAGGGTAGACAATGAGAAAAATAACTTGTATTGTTCTATTCTTTTTCCTTGCATGGGGAGTAGGCTGTGTGATAATGAAGAAACCGTCATGTAATCCTTTGTTCGCATTTGCCAAACAGGTACCTGTTTCTCTTTCAAGTTTGCAGTCATATCCTGGCAATATGGTCTTTTCCGGTTCACGGGCAAAACGTCAAATAGCCCTTACGTTCGATGACGGTCCGGATTTGTTGTTTACCCCGCAAATTCTCAATGTATTGAAAGCACATCATGTCCATGCCACTTTCTTTCTAATGGCTGAAAGAGCACAAAAATATCCTCAAATCGTACGTCGCATTAAAAATGAAGGACATGCAGTTGGCGGGCATACCTATTCCCATCTCAATCTTTTAAAAGCGAAAAGCGATCGGTTTGAATGGGAAATGAAAAAAAGTGAAGAAGTCCTTCGACCTCTCCTTGGCTATAATCCACGGCTATTCCGGCCACCCTATGGAGCAGCGACAAAGCAGCAACTCAAGTGGTTACATAAACATGGTTATACTGTAGTCCATTGGGATGTTGATTCTTTGGACTGGAAGCAGTTATCTGCCAAACAAATTACGCAGAATATTTTACGACAAGCAAAGCCCGGTTCAATCATTTTACTCCACAGTGCCAGCGGCAAAGGTGGCGATTTAACAGGCACGGTTCAGGCGCTTCCTGGTGTTATTAAGGCATTGAAAGCTGCTCACCTAGAGTTTGTAACAGTTCCAGAAATATTATAGCTCCGTTCCGTTATAAATACCTGTATATGGTTTATATATTTTTCCACTATGTAACCACTCACAACCGAATAGAGGGTTGTAATTTTCCTATCTCACCTCATCTTACCTCTTCTAAAACACTATATATTCCTATATATTGAAATATAGTATGATATTACAAATACAAAAGAGCTACTAGTATTATTTTCACCGA
>NZ_BJXX01000154.1 GCF_007991215.1 Aneurinibacillus danicus | reverse complement strand
CCTTCTCAGTGCATAGGTTCTTTTTTAGTGTCTACTTTTAGGGTTACAGTTCAATTTATCCTCGATGGGGTAAGAAATATTACAATACTTTATTGTTATATACTGATTCACGATAGTTGCCAACTATTCACTTGATTAGTTTATATATTTACTCCATATCCCAAACAACTAAACTGTTTGACCTTAAATATTGAATTACCAATTGCCTCTTTCAAAATCTTCGTTATCAATTTCTTTAATATATACCGAAATCCATAACACCGTATGCTCCACGGGGTCAGTTTCAATATATATTCCTTTTGGGCTACAATAGACTTCTTCAAAATCATCGTAAATGAAGCTTGGTTCTCTTTCTAATACCTCATCAATGTGCATTCCAATACATAATTCTCCAAACAACTTTCCTTTATAGTTTTTCAAAGCAGTAATCTTAAACAACTTACCATTTATTATATTAAACCATAAATCGACTGAATCCTTTATTTCATATCTTATCAAAAACTTTCCTAGTAGTTTAGGCGCTTCTTTCGATTGTTCTAAAATACCATAAAATTCACTAATATGGCTATATAGTTTAATACCTCCCATTCCTTCCCAAGGAACAATAGGTGCATTCAATTGTACCATTTTTATTTCCCTCCTGTGAATATAATTTTTGCCTTTTCTGCTCCATCAGTTTTGTAAGTACTTTTGACTCCATTCACAATCTTAATAATGCCTTGGTCACTTGTACTTATTTTTACATAAGGGTTTTCTCCATGTCTTCCGCCACCAGGCGAAACCTGAACTTGAGTTATGTTCCTTCCATTCCCATGATTATTAATTTTAATAATTTCCGCTCCTGAACGGGACTTTTTGGAAGTTTGAATCATAACATCATATCCAACTTTTTTTAACATCTCCGCAATTTCATTAGCTGATTTACCACTAAAAACATGGGGATTTGATTCTATTGCTTCGATAGTTATTCTACCACTTTTAAATATAGAATTACCTGTACCATTGGAAGACGAGTTCGGTTTATTACCATTGGAATTCATGTTAAGCTGATTCGAATTTCTAGCTTTGTTTGAATTAGGGAGTTTTCTAGGGAATAAAGGATCAATTCCTCCATTTACACGCATAAATTCGTCGGTGTGTACTAAAGTTTTATGAATTAGCCGAGAACACTCGTGACCTCAGTCATGAGTGTTCTCGGCTTCGGACAAGGGAAGGTTTTAGCCTTCTCGCAAGTCCGACTGTATGGTATAATATATTTGTACAGATTGCTCATTGAAAACTGAATGTATGGGGTTGTGACAGGAAATCGGTCTGTCACGTAAAACATTCAACCTTCACACGCCACGCTGACCGAAAAGCGAAAACCAAGCAGTACGTCAGCGTGCCGAGTCCAACGTACAAGGTTTGTAACAACCGCAGGAACTGCGGGGATAGCTTGGTGGTACATCATGTACTAATTCTGTTCAGTAGAACGGACTAACCAAGAATCTCGTGGCTTTAGCCATGAGAGGTTCAAAAAGAAATATTAAAAAGATTTCCCTAATTTCTGTAACTCATTTACCGTTACAAACTCGTAACCTTCTTCAGACAAACGTTTTAATATCCCTTCAATTACTTTTAGTTCATTCCCTGTATTATCATACATTGGATGTAATAAAATGATAGACCCAGGTTTTACATTTTTATTTGCATAATTCACTTTGTCGGAAACAGAGGTATAATAGGTGTCTGGTTCAAGATTCCAAGTAACAGTTTGTATATTATGTGTTTTTAAATAATAGGGTAATCCAATAAGTTTTTTGCCATTTGGTGGACGAAAATCAATTTCTCCCTTAAAACCTGTTTTACGAATCAATTGGTTGGTTTTTTCTATTTCCTGCTTGATAAAAGAAGTGCTTTTGAAAATCATTCGCTTATGAGAATATGTATGATTTCCTATTTGATGCCCTGCTTCTGCTATTTTTTGCCCTTCCTTAAGGTTTTTCTCCAGCTCATTTCCAATTAAGAAAAAGGTGGCTTTTGCATTATATTTATCCAAAAGGGTTAATATTTGCTCTACATTTTTTGAAGGACCGTCATCAAATGTTAACGCCACTACTTTTTTATTCGTTTCTACATGACTGGTTAATTCTCCAAATAACTGGTATGTTCTCGAATTCATTAATTTATATGTACTGAACAATAGAAGGGAAAATGCTAGTAGCACTATACAAAATATGACTATTCTTTTTTTCATTCATTTACCTCTAATCTTACTTGAATAGACTTTATACTCTTTAATCATCACTCATTATATCAAACTAATATAAGAACGGGTAATTCTTATTCCACTAATCTGCTCGTTAGATTAATAAGAAAATTAACAATGATATTAATAAAGCCTATTTATTAGTCTAAAAATAAATATAAAAATTTCTGTTGTAAATCGAATGTATGTTCTTGCGTAATTCTAAATAAGATCGTACGTTCTTGTTTAGAAGGTGATGGGATGAAGAAACTTTCCAGCAGACAGCTTACCATTCTTGATTTCATCAAGAAGGAAGTCAAAGCGAAGGGATATCCGCCATCCGTTCGTGAAATTGGCGAAGCAGTAGGGTTAGCTTCAAGCTCTACGGTGCATGGCCATTTAGCTCGCCTTGATAAAGAAGGGACTTATTCGCCGTGATCCAACTAAACCTCGCGCGATTGAGATTTTAGACGGCGAATCAAAAAGCAATATATCTGTTCTTGAAAAAGTGAAGATGGTTAGGGTTCCGGTCGTGGGTAAAGTGACAGCTGGTTTGCCGATTACAGCTATAGAATATGACAGTTTACGTGCATCAAAATTCAATGTTTAGAATAACTTTCGATACTTTAAGAAGAGAATGGGGCTTTATGGTAAAATCATTATAAGGGAGGATTAAATGAATGAATAAGATAGATATTGCAATGACGATATATGTGATTTTTATGATGATAGCTACATCTATAAGCGTTAAGTATGGTTCCACTATGATTAAGAAAACAGGATTATTTCTGCCACAAACCCTTATTGCGGGGACTATTAACTTAGCATTAGGTGTATTTGGAATAACGGGATGGTTCTTTTTCTCTTGGAAAGTTAACGAGTTTTTATTTTTTGGAGGGTTAGTTTTAGGCTTAGGTTTATTGGTTGTAGGCGAGGTTGTTTTGCTTACAGTTTTATTTCTAAAGCGTAAAAAATGGATGCAAATATACAATGATAGCTTAAATGGGAGTAGTAGTTGAAAAAAGAACCTATGCACTGAGAATGAACTGTAACCCAAATAATGGACACTTTAAAATAAGTCCGTTATTCGGATTACAGTTCACGACAATAGGAAATCATTTTTTATTTACAAAATCAGTTGATTTATATTCCAAAACCCGATTCCCGGATCAAGTTCCAACGCCTCGTTATGCAGCGCTTGCTCATTCTCATTCTTTGCCTCTGCTTTTCGATTCTTCTGCCCCATTTGACCTTCCCTCACTATCTCATCCAAATTGCTCCCTGTATCAGGACTTCTTATTGTTTGCCTATTTCGTTTCATTTATCTACGATTTTGCCTTGGTTTATCGTAAGAATTCTGTTCCCCAGCTTTTCCGCTTCCTTCTCATCGTGGGTAACGAGAAGGACAGGAATCTGCCAGAGGCGGTGAAGCTCCAGCAGCTCATCCTGGCACTGCTGCCTGGTTTTTGCATCAAGCGCCGAAAGCGGTTCATCAAGCAGCAGCAGCTCCGGTTTGCCTGCGAGTGCCCGTGCCAGTGCGACCCGCTGCTTCTCCCCTCCCGATATTTGATGCGGATATTTGGGAAGCAAGTGCCGAATGCCAAGAACCGTAAGCAATTGGACAACGAAAGCGGACGAGACCGCCTCCCGTTCCTTTTTTACCCCGTATAAAATATTTTTCTCAACCGTCATGTGAGGAAAAAGAGCATAGTCCTGAAAAAGATAACCCAGCTTCCGCTTTCTGGTCGGGAGCGGCTTTTGGCCCGTTTCAAAAAAGATGGTGTCGTTTAAGCGAATCGTTCCCGAATCCGGTTGAATAAGTCCGGCTACACTGTTCAATATGGTCGTCTTTCCGGCCCCTGACGGCCCGAACAGCACCACAATCTCTTTTTGAACGGTAAAATCTACGTCAAGCTGAAAGTAAGGCAGCTTTTTCTGTATAGTAACGGCAAGCATATCACTACCCCCGTCTTATTCGTCCTGCCGGGAAAACCGGCGCATGTTTTTTCGTCCCCACCAGTTCAGCCACATCATGGCGCTGAATCCGAGCGCAACGATGATAACCACCCAGATGGTTGCCTTCTCCATCTGTCCCGCCTCGGCGGCAAAGTAAATAGCAATGGGCAAAGTGTCCGTCTTGCCTGGAATATAGCCGGCAATCATCAGCGTGGCGCCGAATTCGCCAAGCGCCCTCGCGAATGAAAGAACGAGACCCGCAAGAATTCCCGGCCAGGCGAGCGGAAATGAGATGGTCCAGAAAACCCGCCATTCCGAGGCCCCCATCGTGCGGGCGGCTTGTTCAAGCTTCTCGTCCAGCGTTTGAAAAGCGGCAGCGGCAGCCTGGTACATCAGCGGAAACGAAACGACCACCGATGCGATGACTGCCCCTATCCACGTAAATACCACCTGAACATCAAACCATTCTGCCAATAAACGGCCGATCCATCCGTTTTTCCCGAATAATACGAGCAAGCCGAATCCTACCACGGTAGGAGGCAGAACGAGCGGAAGCAAAAACAGCGACTCGATTACGCTTTTGCCCGGAAAACTTCGGCGTCCGAGCCAAAAGGCCGTGCCCACGCCCGCAACAAATACAATCAGCGTAGCAATCCCGGCCACCTTCATCGACAAAAACAGCGGATGAAAGCTCACGTCTGTCACGTTGTATTCACCGACTCTCTCTATTTAAACCCGTACTTTCGCAATATTTTCTGTCCCTCTTCGCTTTTGAGGTACGCAAGGAACTGTCTGGCTTCTTCCGGATGCTTTGAGTCTGTCGTAACTGCACCCGGATATACGATAGGGTTGTGCCATTCCGGCTTGGCCGTCGCCAGCACCTTAACTTTTTGCGAAGTTTTAGCGTCACTCGCATATACCACACCCGCATCCGCGTTCCCTGACTCCACATACGTAAGCACCTGACGAACGTCCTTGCCCAGCACGAGCTTGTCCTGCACTTTTTCCCACATGCCGAACTTCTCGAGCGTCTCCTTCGTGTAGCGGCCAGCAGGCACGCTTTCCGGTTCCCCGACGGCTATATTCTTCAGCAGTTCCGGCTTGATGTCTTCAAAGGTACCCACCTGTAGCGGACTGCTTTTTGGAACAATAAGCACAAGCTCATTTCTGGCAAAATCGGCACGCGAATCTTTTTGGATCGCATTTTTCTCCTGCAGCCTGTCCATATCTTTCTTGCTTGCTGACAGAAATACATCGGCGGGCGCCCCCTGCTCAATTTGCCCGGCGAGTTTGCCGGAACTGCCAAAACTGTATGTAACCGAAATTCCGTTATGTTTTTTCTCAAATGCTGTTTTTACTTCATTCAGCGCATCGGTCAAGCTGGCTGCCGCCAGCACGTTTATTTCTTTTGGGACATTGGAGGGATTGCCTTCTTCTTGATTGGAGCCGCTCCCGCACCCGACCAGAGCAAAAATAACGACTACTGCGGCTAATAATAAACTAATTGATTTACGCATTTTTCTTCCCTCCCACATGGTAAAATATTGAATTCTTTTATAGTTAGATATATTTAATTATAATTAAATATATCTAACTATAAAAGAAGAAATCATCTGTTTATATCTCTACGGAGGACTATTATGAACGACATCTCTTATACAACCGAAGAAATCGCAAGCATTTTGAAAGTATCGAAGCTAACCGTATATGATCTCATCAAAAAAGGGGAGCTTGCGGCCTACCGTGTCGGCAGACAAATGCGAATCGATGCCAAAGATTTGGAAGCCTACAAAGCCAGAACCAAAAAAGGAGCCTATGCGTCGCCGCAAGCCGCTCCCGCACCACCCGCATTTTCCCCTGTTAGCCAGACACCGTCTGTTCCGGCAGGACAGGCAAGGTCAATTGTTATTAGCGGACAGGACATCAGCCTTGACATATTAGCAAAACATATGGAAAAGCCGCAGACTACGTATCGACTGCTCCGCTCCTATATGGGCAGCCTCAATGGTTTGATATCGATGTACAGGGGAGAAGCGGATATCGTGAGCACCCATCTCTGGGACGGGGACAGCGGTGAGTACAACATCCCCTATATTCAGAAAATCCTCGTAGGGCACCGCTATCTCGTCGTCAATCTTCTATCACGCTGGGTCGGATTTTATGTAGAAAAAGGAAACCCCAAGCACATTGAACAGTGGACAGACATAAATAAACCGGGTATCCGGTTCGTCAATCGGGAGAAAGGAGCGGGTGCCCGCGTGCTGCTTGATGAGCAGTTGCGCCTTCACCAGCTTCTTCCCGGGACGATCCATGGATACGAGAGAGAGGAGACAAATCATTTAGGCGTAGCCGGAGCGATTGCCAGCGGCGAAGCGGATGTGGGTCTCGGCATCGAAAAAGCTGCCTATATCGTAGGAATCGATTTCGTTCCGCTCATCAAAGAGCGCTACGATTTGGTCGTATTAAAGTCTGAGTCCAATCAACCATTATGTGATTTGCTCCTCAGCACCCTGCGTTCTTCTTCGTTTCAGCATAAACTTAATGCCATCGGCGGATATGATTTATCGTTAACAGGAAAAATCGTATACGAAACGCCATAAACACTGCCGTATTCGCTTTGCCTGGCAGCAAGCGTTATGGGACACACAAAAGCCGTTCTTCAAAGGAAGCGCCCTGCTCCTACCTTTGAGAACGGCTCTCTTTCTGCACCTGCTCTCCTGCGCCCGCTTTCTTCTCTTTCTTCGCATCGATGCCACCCGGTACGGCGGTAGCCGGATTATACGGTTTGTCCGTAGGTCCAAGCCCGATATATTTTTCGTATATGTCATATACGGCCCGGGCAACCTGGCCGGCCGATCCGCTCCCATAGCCCCCTTCCGGGACAACGACAGCCACGGCCAGCTTCGGATTGTCCGCCGGAGCGAACGAAATGAACACACCGTTATTAATTTCCCTGTATTTATGCCAATTTACCTTTTTTGAAAAATCGATGGAATCCGGGACATAAATGTCCTGCTGGGAGGTCCCCGTTTTTGCGGCCACGCTGTACGGGAATCCGGCAAACACGCGATTGGCCGTACCGCCCGGCTGCGTTACCATCACCATGCCCCGGTGCACGATGTTCCAATAGGAATCCGGCACATCAAGCTTGTTTAAGACTTCAGGTTTAAGCGCACGAATCGTTTTACCCTTGCTATCCACGATGCGATCAACGACTTGCGGTTTCAATCGGACGCCTTTGTTGGCGATGGTGGCCGCATACTGGGCCAACTGCATCGTCGTATAGCGCCCCTGCTGGCCAAACGAGGATTGTACCATGGCGGCCAGCGGGCCATACTTCTTGTTCATCGTCAAAAAGTCTTCGCCCCCGGATGATTCTCCCGGCAAATCGACGCCCGTTTTTACCCCGAGTCCGAAGGCATGCAAATATTTCTGCAACACCGGTACGGAGTTCTTTTTATGCTTTCTGCTTAGCTGATGTCCGACATACGCCATGTACGTATTGGACGATTTTTGAATCGCAATCTGCGGATTAAGCGACCCGTAGTTGTGGCCGCTATCGTTGCGAATCACGTCTGATGCGCCGCCATAACGGTATGCGCCCGGATCGGACCAGTATTGTCCAGGGTAAATGACTCCCTCGGCCAATCCCATTAATACAGTGCTTGGCTTAACTACAGAGCCTGCCGGCACAATCGAAGCAGGATGCTTATAATTTTCCATGACCGCAGCATTGCCCGTTTTCGGACGCACATCATGCGGCGCGCTGCGGA
Source organism: Aneurinibacillus danicus (assembly GCF_007991215.1). GTDB lineage: Bacteria > Bacillota > Bacilli > Aneurinibacillales > Aneurinibacillaceae > Aneurinibacillus > Aneurinibacillus danicus. The sequence continues at coordinate 30,075 of NZ_BJXX01000154.1, read as the reverse complement.
TGGTACCGTTTGTAAAAGAAAACTGATTTTTTTCGTACGTCTTAAGGTCCGGCCCGGCAGCCCAAATGTTGGGGTCATATTCCGGATAGCTGACCATGGCAACAATTTTGCCCGTTTTTACTTCCATGGCAACCACATACACATTTTTTGCGCTGCCTACGTTTTTTCCTGTGGCGCGAAGTTTGGGCAGAAAATTTTTGATGAACATGCTTGTCTCCAGTTGAACGCGCTGATCAACACTTAAATACAGGTTATTGCCCGGTTTAGGCGGCACTTCCGCAATCTGGCGAACAATCGATTGATCGGCGGCCACCTGATATATGCGGTAGCCATTCTCTCCACGCAACTCTTCTTCGTAACTGCGTTCAATTCCATCGTAGCCCACCATCTGATTTGGAAGATAGAAATCTTTCTGTTGACGATAGAATTCGATACCCTGGTTATCGGCCACGTTGAAAGGACGGACATACCCTACGGCCTGTACAGCGACTTGTTTTTTGTCATATTCACGAATCGGCTTTGTGACGACCGTAACGCCCTTTAGCTCGGTACGATGCTCCGCCAGGTAGGCAATCTCCTGCTGCGTTAAGTCATACTTTAAGTCTTTCTCGAGAAACTTTGAGGTCATGCGCGGGACTTTAACGACCTGGCCGTTTTTATACTGCAGCCCCACATCCATTTTCTCGAGCAGGCCTTCCTTAGTCGTACCGGACAAAGTTTTCTCAAGCTTGGTCGCAACCGCAATAAAATGCTCCTTGTCCATATCGTCCTGCTCCCGAAATACGGCGGCGAACGAGCCTCGGCTGTGGACGATTAAATTTCCGTTTCGATCGTAAATATTGCCGCGCATGGCGGGAATGGCTACCTTCTGATCGGATTTTCGGGATGCCTTGACCGTATACTCCTCTCCTTTTACGACCTGGATATAGGATAGGCGGAAGATAATGAGCGCAAATACCAAAAATATGAGAATCAACAAAAAATTCAGGCGCCGAAAGATTTGCTTTGCCCGTTCATTTTCTCTCTCTTCATGCTTAAACACGGCCCACGCCCCCACTTCATTCTTCAAAAAACCACAGTCGAATCCTCTATACTCATAACGTAAAAATCCATGAAAAAGTTTCCTGTTTTTACAATTTTATTTTGTTGAGCCTACTATCACGGTAAAAAGAATCCGCTTTCTCTTTTCACTTCGATAAGGTTCAGCACCGATTTGGCCGTCGCCAGCGGATCCATCGTTTGCCGAAACTGAGTCATATTTTGTATAAGAAAAGCTGCACCCTGCGGACCTTCCAGCAGTTTGCGCATCCACTCATCAATCTCCTCTTCTGTATCGATGCGAACGGCCAGCTTGCGGCTTGTCAAAAAATCGCTGTTGCCTTCTTCGTGCCCCGGCAAAGGCCGGTAAATAAACAGCGGAAGCTTTTTTGCCAGCGCTTCAAAACAAGTTAGTCCGCCCGCTTTCGTATGGCCTGCTCCCACCGCTTCCGACAAAATAAGCACTTTTTTATTCAATGATAACTCCTCCGTGATACAAATACGTGTATCCTTGCTCTCTATTATTTATTTGTCGACGTCCGCTTTTTCTTTTATACATGGACACAACCGCGCGCACGTTTATTCTCCGTAAAAAATACCCACAATGAGAAACAGTATGCTTCATAATATATGCACGTACAAGGAGATAAAACCATAATGGCAAAAAAACGGGTTTCATTTCTTGAATGGGGAATTCTGCTTCTCTTTTTTCTGCCTGCTGCAGGCATTGTATGGGTTATCGGGGCAGGAATATATCATGTGGGCCATCGACTCCTGCACAGGCAACCACTCTTCCTGCGGCAGCCTGCTCCTTTCTTCTTTTTAACACTTATTTTTGCCTCGATTGGAGCCTGTATACAATCGGGGAAACCGATTTATCTTCTCGTCCCGATTATGATACTTGGGTATCTGGGTGTATATCTGTATACAAGAGAAGAAGATACGGCCTGGAAATCACAAAACTTCAGACATATCCTCATAGTAGGAAGCCTTTATATGGCTATAGTGGGGCAAATCCAATTACACAAAGGATATGTGTACGGGGGAAACTGGTGGCTTGGTATTCTGACAGGCATGGCTCCATTAGGGTTAGAAGAATCGGGGCGGTTGTTTGGCAGTGCATACAATCCTAATTTTACCGCCTTTATCTTACTGTTGGGTCTGGCAAGCCTGATTGCTAACATACTTCAAACAATCAAAAGCGAGAAAAAACAAAGCTTATTCTTCTTTCTATACATCGGGCTTATGTTCCCGATTATGCTTGCCATTGTACAAACCGGCTCTCGCACAGGCGTGGCGATTATGGTTCTTTTACTCACTTTGTTTGCATGGAAAGTAAGCCGGCTGGTAGCCATCACACTCGGAACCGTTTCCTGTATTCTTTTGGCATATACCGGGACCTTCTCAAGCATAATTCCGCGTTTTGATAGTATGGTACAATCATTCGAAACGAGACAGACTATCTGGAAATACAGCATCCAGGTGTGGAACAACTCACCGTTTTTTGGTGTAACGCCTCTTGGGTTTCAACAAGCTTATGCCGCATTTGAGAAGACGGGAATTACTCATGCGCATAATCTGTTTCTCGGCTTCTTTTGCGAATACGGAGTTATCGGAGGTACAGCGTTTCTCCTTTTTACAGGTTCGTATTTGTATAAAGGAATAAAGTTGTTTGTCATTTCAAAATGGAAAGAACAGCAAATGGCATTCTTCTTCTTTACACTGCCTGTTCTGCCGCTCACCGGTATACTTGATCACCCGCTCATCTCGCCGCAGACAGCTTTGATAGCCATCATGCTGCTCGGAAGCTGGGAACGCGCGATACCAGCGGTTCAACACGACAGTATCCCAAATTCGTTTCAGAAAAGTTTACTATGTAAAAAACAAGCCGAAGCTGCCTCAATAAAGTAGTCAAATCGTCCAAATAACTCCTCGTTACACGCCATTATAAAGACTCCTGTATTCTTGGCCGGGTACAGGAGTCTTATTACGGCGGTCTGCCAGTCACCTGCATTTATCGGTATATGCCTGTGTCGGAAAAAACGTGCAGAGGTCCCTTTTTTGCATCATCCGCCTATTCTTTTAAATACGGAGCCAGCGAGTTTACGACCGTTTCCAACTGTTTGGCTTGCTGCTGGTACATCGCTTTTGCCGCCGGATCGTTTGTATCCAAAGCAAACAACTCCAAATCGGCCTGAACTTTTTTAAGAGAGGCTTCAAGCAACGGCTTTTGCTTTGCCTGGGGTTGGGTCATTTTATCATAATAAAAATCGATGTATACATTGCCGGTAGAGTCGATTTGGGCAAGGAAAACCTGTTCGAAGCTTGTGCCCCCCTGCTTCATTATCTCCCCCAGTAACCATTCTCTCGAATATCCAAGAGATGACAGCGTCGCATCTATAACATTTCCGTCGACAATAACAGTACCCGGTGATTTGTGCTGCTCTGTTAACATTCCTAACAGTTTCGGCGTAACAGGTTCTGCATCCGATTTTTTCAGCACACTGATTTCTCCGTTCGTTTCCATCACTGCCATCTCGACATCCGAAAGCCGGAACGTGTTTTTAGCCCGCAGGCTAAGCATCAACTCGTCAACCGTCATACGTTCTTTTTTCATGTTTTCTTCAAGAATTTTTCCATCCCGAATCAATACGGTGGGTTCTCCGTCCATCAGGTGCCGCAGCTTATTCGATTTTAATTCCGTATAGCTCAACAGCATGGGAAGGGCTCCCCATATGATCAGTCCGATAATCCCATTAATGATCATAATGTTTTGATCGATTGCTAGCGCGGCAGCAATCGATCCAATGGTAATACCCACAACATAGTCAAAAAACGTAAGCTGGGAAAGCTGTTTCTTCCCCATTAACCTTGCCAGTAACAGAAGTAAAACAAAAGAAAGCAAAGAGCGAATAAGTATGAGAAGATATTCCGGCATTAAAATCCCCCATTCCGAATCTTTATGCTGTTAGTATTGTGGTTTTTGGGAAAAAATAAACCGGTAATATACTTCGGGTTCAGGGAGGCGTTTTTATGCATCAACTCATGCCAGTAGGCCGGGCTGTATCATACGGAATTGTCATCATTTTATTGATGGTATGCGGATTTGCTTCTCCTGCAAGCGCAGCGAAAAAAATAGACCAAAATCCTTTGTTCCAGAAGACCACACGGGTTGAAACGCTGGTGGATCAGCAGCAGTGGCAAGAAGCTTCCGTAGAGGCCAATGCATTATCGGAATTATATAAAAAACAAAAATGGAAGTTACAACTGCTGGGAGATGAGGCAGAATATGAGGAATTGGAAGTCCAAATCATGAGACTTAAGGCGGCGGTAAATGAGAAGGCACAAGTCGAAAGCAAAATAACCGCTGCACACATCAAAGACATAATAAACCAGATTTATTCCATGTGAGCCGCCGGCTATAAAGGAAATACTGAAAAAACCCTGCAAGTGGTTTATACCACTTGCAGGGCTTGCAATACGTCCGCTTTCAGGTCATCGATATGTTCGATGCCGACCGAGTAGCGCACGAAATTGGACGGAATCCCGGCTGTTCGCATTTGCTCCTCGTTCATTACCCCTTCCCACATCGCCGCTGTATGTACCACCAGTGAATCGATCCCGCCCAGGCTGACTGCGTTAGGCGACAGTTTCAGTGCGGAAACGAAGCGCTGCGTTGCATCATAACCACCTTTGATTGCAAAAGCGATCACCGCGCCGAACCCGCGCATCTGGCGTTTCGCCAGCTCGTGTTGCGGATGGCTGGCAAGACCGGGGTAATACACACGCTCAACCTGCGGCTGTGCCTCCAGGAACTCGGCCAAGGCGAGGGCGTTGGCGTTGATCCGTTCGATCCGCATCGGAAGCGTACGCAGACCACGCAATAGTAACCACGCATCCATCGGAGAGAGGACCGAGCCGATGGAAATATGTGTATGCCAAATACGTTCGGCTAACTCCTCGCTGGTGCAGATCACACCTGCTGTCAAATCATGGTGGCCGCCCAAATATTTAGTGGCGCTGTGAACGATGACGTCGGCGCCCAGGTCATGAGGGCGCTGATTGATCGGCGATGCAAACGTGTTGTCGGCCACGACGATGATGCCACGCGGGCGAGCCAATGCCGCCACGGCGGCCAAATCGGTCACCACTAAAGTCGGATTGGCCGGCGTCTCCACCATGATAAGCTTTGTATTGGGCCGAATAGCTTCAGCAAAAGCTGTGATATCGGCTTGCTCAACCACGGTCACTTCGACACCAAATCGCGGCAGCATCTCGTCCATGATTTTGGCGGTACTCATGTAATGCCGCGTCTGTGCAATCACATGGTCGCCTGCGCTGACCAGCGCCAGAAGGGTCGTAGCAATCGCCCCCATCCCGGAGCCGGTTACCAGTGCGGTTTCTGTGCCCTCAAGCTCAGCCATCACCTTCTTTACGCGCTCATGCACCGGATTGCCGTAACGCGTGTAATACCGGGGATGGCGGGGAGTTTCCGCCATGTCCGCGAATTCGGCGGCACTTTGTGCACGGAATGTGGCTGAGTAATAAATCGCCGGAGCCACCGTCCCATCGTTGGTTACCCAATCATCGGCGTGTACTACCAGGGTTTCGTTATGTAGTCCACTGAGATTCAGCTCTTCATGATTATAACGTTCGTTCATGCTCTCTCTCCTCTTTTGTTTGTGCTGGTCTCTTTTATCTTTCATTTCTTCAAAAAATATTCTCGGGCCAGATGTCAGTTCAAGCGATTTCCTGAAATTTTATACAACGCTAGTATATAATGTATAATTGTATATTATATTATATATTTTGAAATAAACATATAAAAAATCAACAATGAAAAGTTTGAAATGTTACGCTCTTACATTTTTTACTTTCGTCTCTGCACTAACTGCCAAAGTATAGCTTCTGTGGGGAACAGGGGCATGTGTGCTTGCGTAGTTCCCCGGTAAGAAATTCGCTGGTACGGGCATCGACATCACAGTATCCCCAATTACACACCGATTTCTTTAAGCTTGCCCTCATTCGGGATTCCCTCAATCGGGCATTCAGCTGTCCCTACGGTTTTCCGCGTGATTTTCTCTACATTTTCTCTTGCTTTTTCTGCATCCAGAACCCAAGTTCGATAGAAATCGAATGGACACTCGGCTACCCCGCGATCACCATCCCCTGAGTTTATTAAACCAGTATAGCCTCGATGCAAAAGCTTAAAGAGGTGATTCTGTGATTGTGCATTTTTTCTGAAATCACGAATCTGTGATACAGAGATTTCCGCATATTGTATTCCATTTTCTTCAGTCCCGCATTCTCCCAGCGTACGTCCGTCGAAACCAACAATTGCCGAATGGCCAAAGTAAGAGTAGACTCCATCAAAACCAGTAGCATTAGCTACAGCGACATACGTATTATTGGCCCAGGCCATCGCTTTAGCCATCATAATTTGCTGTTCTTTCGCCGGATACATATACCCTTGGGGCCGAACGATGAGCTCAGCTCCCTTCATGGCACAATCACGCCAAATTTCCGGATAATTTCCGTCATCGCAAACAATTAAGCTGATTTTAATACCTTTAGGCCCTTCGGTTACATAGGTCGTATCTCCAGGATACCAGCCTTCAATCGGAGTCCAAGGTATAATTTTTCTGTATTTCTGTACAATTTCCCCTTTATTATTAATAAGAACTAACGTGTTATAGGGAGCTTTGTTGGGATGATCTTCATGTTTTTCACCTGTAATGGAAAAGACTCCCCACGTGTTCGCTCTTTTGCATGCATCTGCAAAAATCTCCGTTTCTTCACCCGGGATGGAAGCAGCCGTCGCGAACATTTCGTCTGAATCGTACATAATTCCCATAGTGCTGTATTCCGGGAAAATAACCAGGTCCATTCCCGGCAGCCCTTGTTTCATCCCAATAACCATATCAGCAATATTTTTAGCATTGGCAATTACCTCTTGCTTGGTATGCAGGCGCGGCATTTTATAGTTTACAACGGCAACTCCAACTGTATCATGACTGCTAGAAATATCTCCATGTCTCATTTTTCATTTCTCCTCACTTTTTCTAATTTTTTGAAAATATTACTTTTGAACAGACTTACCCTTCCAATAATCCCCCCTTTCAAGCACCCTTAATCAAATGGTTAGATATTTTTTGATACTATCAACAGCAACGCCTTCTATTTCCCCTGATTTAACAATTTCCCCCTTTTCCATGATGTAGAATCGATCGGCAATATAAAAATATAATGATTGTTTATAAGTTATGATTATATTTTATGAGCATTTTTCTCTGCCGTCTTCTTCATTGTTATATTTCCTAACACTCTTTCTGTGAAAATCATGAAGGAAGAAGAGGGCAATCCCTTCTCTGTTTGGCCTGCTTATGCATTTCTATTAGCAAATACCATACCAAAAAACAACAACAATAATAGGTAATCTAATTCGACTTATTATGTTATAATAGTTGACACATTATATCTTCAAAACAGCCCTCGCTATGGTATCACTGTCAAAACGTGTAATGATAATGTAAAATTATTTAACATTTACAATTTCTATAGCTCGTACAAAACTGTTACAAGTGTAAAAAGGGGGAAAGCTATGATGACGAAAGAGCACGAAATTAAAATCGGCATACTTTTTTCTCTTACCGGAACTACAGGGATTACGGAACGGGGACAATATCAAGCCTGTCTTCTTGCCATCAAGCAAATTAATGAAAAAGGGGGGATAGATGGTCGGAGATTATTATCTGTTGTAGAAGATATTGCTTCAGACCCTTACCTTACAGCTCAAAAGGCCGAAAAACTTATTCTGGCAGATAAAGTGGTTGCACTTGTGGGGCTTTACACTTCTGCATGTCGCAAAATGATAATTTCTACCCTGGAAAAATACGATACTCTGCTGTTTTATCCCACACAGTATGAAGGAGAGGAACAACATCGCAATATCTTTTATTGTTGTCCAGTCCCCAATCAGCAGCTTCTTCACTTTATTCCATGGATTATTGAAAATCTAGGAAAATCATTCTATTTGATAGGTTCCGATTACATTTACCCTCGACAAACCAACCAGTTGATACGTTTTCTTGTTGAAAGCCACCAGGGGAGCATTGTTGGAGAGAACTACAGTAGTCTGGGCAACCAGAAATTTTACCAATATTTAAAAGATATCGAAAGAGTAAACCCGGATGTCATTTTTTCTACTCTCGTTGGAGATAGTGCCGTTTCTTTTTATAAACAATTTCATCAGTACGGGATCAACAAGCCTATTGCAAGCTCGATCACCGCTGAGACAGAAATATCCACTTTACGAAATTTTTACACTAAAGGCTATTATTCTTCATTCCCTTATTTCAGCACCATTCAATCCAGAGTAAACCAATCGTTTGTAAACCAATACCAGCAAACATATGGAACGGATCGTATCAGTTCAGCTATGGAAAATGCATATAATAGTATTTATTTACTAACTCATGCATTAGAAAGAGTGAAAAAGCTGGATACGGATTCTTTAAGGAAGGCCCTGTCCGGACTAAGTTTTGAAGCACCAAAAGGAAAAATTGTAGTGGACACAGAAACCCAGCATCTACACTTACACTCTCGCATTGGAAAGGTAAATGAAAACGGGCAATTTGATATCCTTTGGGAATCGGGAACCACTATAGCCCCGTCTCCTTTCTTTAAAAAATTACTTGATAGCGATAAAGACAAGCAAAACGTCCTTGGGACGGGAAAATTAGAAGAGAAGCTGGCCCAGTATGAAGTTCTTCTCGATGAAATTAAAAGGTCTGTTCATTTTCTCCCCTATTTGTCGGTTTTCATAGATATGGACGGAAATGTTCTGGACACCTATAATCACGGAATCGAGCTCCCTCCCATAACATGGACTCAAATCCAACCCGGGAGCCATATTAAAGCCTATTCAAATTTAGACGAAACGGGGTTGAAACTCGCCTGGGAAAGGAAAGTCCTATCTTCTGTCCAGGATACCATGCATACAATATCCCAGCTTCAAACCTGGCATTCCATAGGAATCCCCATCAGTTCCAGATCGGGTACCTTCAACGGAGTTATTGGCTTTTTTATTCAGTCTGATGAAATTTCAACCTTTAGTTTCATTACAAATTCCTTGGCGCGTATTGTAGAATATGCCGTGGATACCGTGGAACAAAAACATCAACAGGTATCCTTGCATACAATACTTCAAGATGTGTCTGCAATGATGAGTGATTGTCTGTATGTGATAAAAGATAAACGAATCGTGTTTACAAATGTACGGGGCCAACAACTGTTTAAGCAAAAAAAGGATTTCGTAGAAAATATTATGGAAGACATCTTTAATCGTTTCCCGCAGGAGATACCATCTGTCTTAAGGAAGAAAGCAAACCATGATTTAGTTGAGATTAAAATCGTTACTTCTGAGCCCTATTATTATGTATTCATTAAAGAGATAGGTAGCTCTTTGAATAAATCTCAGCCCGTCAAAGATAAGCGAAAAATAGTAACGAAAGATCTGGTAGGATCAAACGAGAACTTTTTAAAAGCCGTTTCACTCGCTAAATCCGCTGCCCAAACTACTGCCAATGTTCTGCTTCTGGGCGAAAGCGGGACGGGAAAAGAATTATTTGCTAGAGCCATTCATAATGAAAGCAACCGTTGTGATAAACCTTTTGTCGCCATTAATTGTGCGGCTATTCCAAAAGATCTTATCAACGCTGAGCTATTTGGATATGCAGAAGGAGCATTTACCGGGGCAAGAAGAGGTGGGAACCAGGGGAAATTTGAAGCGGCGAATGGCGGTACGTTGTTTCTTGACGAAATAGGGGACATGCCTCTGGAATTGCAAGCCTCCCTTTTGAGGGTTCTTCAGGAGAAAGAAGTGACCAGAATTGGCGGACACACCCCCATCCCCATTGACGTAAGAATCATTGCAGCAACAAATAAAAATTTAAATCAAGAAATTGCATTTAAAGGCTCCTTCCGAAGCGATCTATATTTTAGATTAAATGTGTTTACGATTGAATTAGTCCCTCTCCGTGAAAGATTGGATGATATTTCTGCGCTGGTTGAATACTTTATAGATGACTTGGTTGCAACGACGGGACGCCCTAAAAAAGAACTTTCTAGAGAAGCGTTTGATATTCTGATCAAGCACAACTGGTATGGAAATATTAGAGAGTTGAGCAATGTCATTGAAAGAGCGTTTTATATCTCGGATAATTCAGCTGTGATAACCAAGGAACATCTGCCCCGATATATTTTTCAACCATTAGGTGTTATGGACATGGAACTGGATTTTTCCAATCATTCCATAAATAATGTACAAGATATAAAACAGCAAAATCATGACTTAAACAAAAAGCTAATAATCAAAGTTCTTCTAAAAACAAACGGTAATATAAGTAAAACGGCAAAATATTTAGGCATTTCCCGCCCTACTCTTTATCGGAAATTAAAAGAATATGAAATTGAACTGTAAAATAACGATTTTGACTTGAATCTTGCAAAAAATTTATCGGAAAATACGCGGTAAGAACAACTCACGGGCGTTGCCGCTCGTCCTTTCTCCACACAGAGGACAAGCGGCCGCTTTGTGGCTCTTCGGCCGGCACACGCCTCGCGCGTTTTTCCCCGCTTACAAAATACGAAAAAAGGCGAACGCCTTTTCCTACCTCAGATCTTCTTTCTTCTTCTCTTATTTCTACAAAAAACACCCTGCTCATTCCCGTTTTCAGGAACAAACAGGGCATTATCCCGCGTCTTCTAAAACATCTCTTTATTCATGTTTACGACCAAAGCAACGCTGACACTCATAAATATAAGACTCTGCCTGCTCTTCCATAATGTCACCACATTCACGGCACTCTTTCGGCGGCAGGTTTCTGTAAAAGTCCAGATTTCTTGTCATTTTTCATTCCTCCATTTATTATTTTTCCTGAATTTTTCTTGTTTTCATTGTATTATAACAGAAATGCTTTTGTCAACACTTGTTATATAACTAAAAAACTCTTTTTTCTGTTCAAAGGAAAAGTTCCCCTCGTGCTACCCCTGTCAAAACGAAGGTCGATGCATGGATGCGAAATGATTAAAATGCCTTTACCGAAACGAATGCAGAGAAAACACCGGAAACCTTAAGAAACCCGCCGCATAAGCGGCAATCTCATACGGATAAAAATAAAGATGCAGCGCATCCCCGGTCACATAGAAAGGCTGATCCGGTTTTATTCCTTTATATTGTTCAAGCCACACGTACGAATATTCTTCCTTCGTCTTGATCTGCTTTTCCACGATGTCGCTCAGTACTTTTACTTAGTGAGAGTATATTGACGCGCACGGCTGTTATGCCCCCTCCTTTATCTCAGCCGCCGGTGTCCGGAATTCCCGATAGAAACGAAACAATGCCGGATCGGCTTTGCGTTTGAGATTTACAAAAACTAAAAACCGAACATTAATCTCTTATTTTTCCTGTTTCTTGTTTTTATGTTGAATAATGTTCGTGTTTTCCATACAATCATGATAGCACCGTATGAAAGTCGAGGGGAACACAAATGGAAATGGTACACTATTCCGGGTTTATTGCATTAGGCAGGCTCATCCGCTATTTAGAGGAACAGATTAGCGAAGCGACACTTAACATTCTCACGCACGAGCACAGAGAAGAAATCGCACGAAAACTCATCGAAGGGCTGCTTGGTCCTTCGCCCGACCGGACTGTTAAAATCGAAACCAGCTCGGGAGAATATACAAATGAAATCGCAATCTTACAAATCGGAAAAAATAAATACCGATTTGAAAAGGATCATCATGAGGTATTTATTAGCAGAATGAATGATTACAGCTGCCGGATTACTCCGGATGCACACGGACTTCTCGTATATCACACGGATTACCCCGGAGTGATTCGCGATGTATCACGTATTCTGGCAGAAAATCAAATTAATATTTCCAGCATGCAAGTATCGAGGGAACAGAAAGGAAAAAACGCATTATTGGTCTCTCTGACGGATGAAGCCATCCCGGAGAGCGTTACCGCCAAAATCGAACACATCCCGCAAATCACTAAAGTCCTCTCATTATATCCTCATAATCCACAGGAGGAGACGGCATGAAATATCGCTCTGTATTTGACATTATCGGACCGGTGATGATCGGACCCTCCAGCTCCCATACAGCCGGAGCGGCAAGAATTGGCCTGCTGGCCCGTAAACTATTCGGAACCCGGCCCAAAAAAGCGAACGTGACGTTCTACGGCTCGTTTGCGAAAACATACAAAGGCCATGGAACCGACATTGCGATTGTAGGGGGAATCCTCGGATTTGACACATTCGATCAACGGATTACGCAGTCCCTCTCCATCGCAAAAGATTCGAACATGGAAGTCTCGATCCATGTATCTGACGATATTCCAAACCATCCGAATACAGCGCGCATTATACTCGACGATGGGAGGAATAAAAGACTGAGCGTATGCGGCATTTCGGTAGGTGGCGGAAAGATGGAGATCACTGAAGTCGACAACTTTCCTGTACGCGTTACCGGCGATATGCCGACCCTGTTTGTCTGGCATGAGGATCGGTACGGACTGGTGGCGGCCGTATCTGAAGTGCTCGCCGCACATAAAATAAATATAGGATATATGGAGATGGCCCGCAAATCCAAAGGGGCAGAAGCCCTTATGGTGATTGAAACAGATCAGGCCGTATCGGGTGCAATATGCAAAGAAATATGTGAACTGTCTTATGTGAACCGCGTTTCTAGCACTCCGGCTCTCTAAGAACAATGACATAAGGAAGTGATGAACAATGGCCTTTCGCACAATTGCGGAACTCGTTGAGCTCTCCGCTAAAGAAAATAAGCCGATCTCTCAAATTATGATTGATGTCGAAAGCGAAGTATCCGGTAAAAGCCGGCAGGAAATCATAAAAATGATGACACGGAATCTGGATATTATGGAAGAAGCGGTAAGACGTGGCATTGCTGAACCCGCCCGCTCCCGCAGCGGATTGACGGGAGGCGATGCGGTTCTTTTGCAAACGTATCTCAAAGAAAGGGAACCGCTGTCCGGGAGGCTCCTGCTGGATGCGGTCAGCAAATCGGTTGCCACGAACGAAGTCAACGCCAAAATGGGCACCATCTGCGCGACACCGACTGCCGGTGCCTGCGGCATCGTTCCGGGTACGCTGTTTGCCGTGGCGCCAAAGCTTAATGCCAGCCATGACCAGATGGTAAATTACCTGTTTACGGCGGGAGCCATCGGTTTTGTTATCGCAAACAATGCATTTATTTCAGGCGCGGCAGGCGGGTGTCAGGCCGAGGTCGGTTCGGCTACCGCCATGGCGGCGGCCGCCATTGTAGAGATGGCCGGTGGGTCGGCGGAGCAATCTTCCCAGGCTGTAGCCATTGCACTGAAAAATATGCTGGGACTCGTCTGTGATCCTGTAGCCGGACTGGTGGAGGTTCCCTGCGTGAAAAGAAACGCAATGGGAGCCGCCAATGCCATGGTCGCCGCCGATATGGCCCTTGCAGGGATAAAAAGCGCAATTCCGACGGATGAAGTCATTGACGCTATGTACCGCATCGGCTGCGCCATGCCGAATACCCTGAAAGAAACCGCCCTGGGCGGATTGGCTGCGACACCAACAGGACGCGAGCTGGAGCGGCGGATTTTTGGGGAATAAACGCATGAGCAAGAAAAACGCGCGGGCATTTTTGCCCGTCCTTTTTCCTTACAGAAGACAAGCGGCCGCTTTGCGCCTTTCGGTCAGACCAGAACATAAGCCTGGCAAGAAAGCCAGGCTTATGTTCTGCCGTCAAAATGGCAGGAGGTCAGCAGCAGATGTCATTATTTTTCACGAACCTATTTAGGCTCCTCCTGTACATTCCATGTAACGATCATACCGGCTTGCACCAGGCCTCCTCCAAATCCATAGAGCAGAATCTTATCCCCTGCTTTTATTCTTCCTTTCTCTACGGCTTCCCCCAGCGCCAGCGGAATCGAAGCCGTTGATGTGTTCCCGAAATACTCCACGCTCCATAAGGTTTTCTCTAACGGAAACCCGCTTTTTTCACATATGGATTCAATCATTCTCAGGTTGGCGCTATGGGGAATGAACCAGTCGATATCGGCAAGGGTAAGCCCTCCTTGATCCGCCAATATTTTCATTCCCGGCGGAACGGTACTCACCGCCCATTTATACACCTCGCGCCCGTTTTGCACAATACATTGTGTGTCTTTAAGCTCCTGACCGTTCATCTGTTTAGATAAGCCGCCTGTCCGGTATAAGTGAACGCCACCTTCTCCTTTGGATGTCATATAAGATGCCAGAAACCCAGGTTCTTCACTGTATTCTATAAGCATGGCCCCCGCTCCGTCTCCGAACAGGATGCATGTGGTCCGATCGGTGTAATCAATAGATTTGGACATCGTTTCAGCCCCGATGAGAAGTACCTTCCTGTGCATTCCAGAGGCAACCATTCCACAGGCGACTTGCAATCCATATACAAATCCGGCACATGCGGCATTTACGTCAAGCGCGCCGGCTCCTTCGATTCCCAGGCGGGCCTGTACCTGGCTGGCCGTATTCGGAAAAGCATAATCGGGCGTTGACGTCGCGACGAGAATGAAATCAACGTCCTGTATTGACACGTCGTATCTTTTAAGTAAATTCTCGACAGCGGATACGCATAAGTCGCTTGTAAATTCATCGGGACGCGCGAATCGTCTTTCGCGAATGCCGGTTCGGCTGCGGATCCATTCATCATCCGTTTCAAGCATTGCTGCAAATTCTGAATTCGTGAAGATCCGCTCGGGCACATACGTACCGATCGCTGTAATTTTTGCTTTTAACATAACACACCTCCTTGTCTATGATTACTTGATTATATCACCAATCATTATTACCTGGTACTAATTTTATACTGATGAGCGGTATCAATATTTGAAATTCTATGGTTCTTAAGAAGAGAATACGAACATCAAAGTACTTACACACTCACCGAGGCTTCCAATACAGTCAGGGTATTATTCACTGTATTTAAATTTACCGTGGCACCGATCGGAATGGCGGCTTTAAACAGGCCATGCGCCGTCGTCAGGTTGGTCATCAAAGGTTTGCCGAGCGGCACAATTATGTCGTTAATCAGATCCTCGTAGGTTTTCCCGTATGCCGGCTCACATCCGGTGCACTCGCCCATTATGATACCGAGACAATCGTTAAATTTTCCCGCCAGCTTTAAATGATTTATGTACCGGTATACAGTATTAATCGGCTCGTGTGTCTCCTCTAAGACCAGAATCTTCCCGCGGGTATCAATTTCATAGGGTGTCCCCAGTGTATCCGCCAGTGAAGTTAGATTTCCTCCTATAATGGGTCCCGTGACATTGCCCGCAATTCTGCTTACCAGCGGAATGCCCGGCGGGTTTTGAATCACCCGGGGTGCAGTCAGCGTGGAAGTGGCGGTGAAGAATTGGTTAAAGTTATACGGCGGCGTTTCCGGCCTGAAATCAATGAGCAGCAGACTCTGAAATGTGATAAGGTCTGATTGAAAATATAACATATTCAACAGGATCGTAATATCGCTGTATCCCGTTACAATCTTGGGATTTCTGGCGATAACCCCATAATCGAGGTAGGGAAGAATGCCCGCCACACCCACCCCACCTCTCGTCGGCAGTATCATCTTAACGGCCGGATTCGTAAACATGCTCATGAGATCAGCGGCCCTTTGCTGATCCGTTCCCGCAAGAAATCCATTGGCGGCATATACATACTGGCCCAGAATCACATTAAATCCCATGCTGCGCAGCACCGCAATTCTGGCATCAATGATTTCCCTGGCCAGCGGGCTGCCCAGGGTAACAATGCCAATCGTATCTCCTGGCCTCAACATCGGCGGTTTAATGGCCATACCAAACCCTCTCCTGTTCTCCGGTTGTATTACATTATATATATGAAGAAAAGAGAAAAGGGCGACCAGGTATGTTTTCTGTCAAAACAGCTTTGGAGGAAGAAAAAGGAGTTCGCCTTTTTCCCCATTGAAATCATTCCCTTATTCCGTTTCTTATTTCATCGTCTCCAGTGTGCGAAACGTCTCGCTTACATATCGGAATACTTCCTCCGCTGATTCCATTTTCATTGCTTTTTCCGCATGAGCACGCGCCTCTGTTTTTGAGAGCTGCTTCAGCCGGCTCCTCGCCGGAAGAATCGAGGAAGCGCTCATGCTGAGCTCATCAAGCCCGAGTCCGAGCAGCAGCGGAATGGCCGCCGGCTCGCCGGCCATCTCGCCGCACATACCGACCCATTTTCCTTCTTTGTGCGCGGCCTGTACCACCATATTTACAAGGCGAAGAATGGCCGGATGATACGGTTGATACAAGTGCGCGACTTTTTCATTCATGCGGTCGGCCGCCATCGTATATTGAATTAAATCGTTTGTGCCGATGCTGAAGAAGTCGACCTCCTTGGCCAGCACATCAGCCAACAGCGCCGCAGCCGGAATTTCCACCATAATGCCGACTTCAAGATCGGAAGACACCGTCACGCCTTCCGCTTCCAGCTTTTCTTTTTCGCTGAGAAGCAAGCGTTTCGCTTGTCTGAACTCGTCCAATGTAGCAATCATAGGAAACATAATTTTCAAGTTTCCGAATGGGCTCGCTTTAAGCAGCGCGCGGAGCTGGGTGCGGAATACCTCTTCCATATCAAGACAGAGACGGATGGCACGCAGGCCAAGAAACGGATTCAGCTCTTTTGGCAGCGATAAATAGGACAGCTCCTTATCGCCCCCGATATCCAGGGTGCGAATGACCACCGGCTTGCCTTCCATTCGCTCGAGCACTGTCTTGTATGCGTCAACCTGCTCCTCTTCCGTAGGCAGTTGATCACGTCCCATATATAAAAATTCTGTCCGATATAATCCGACGCCTTCGGCTCCGTTGCTCAGTACGCTTGCAATATCATCCGGTGTGCCGATATTGGCGGCCACTTCGATATGCGCTCCGTCTTTTGTAACCGTAGCTTCGTGCGCAAGTTTTGCCCACCCGGCACGCTGCGCTTCATATCCCGCCTGTCTTTCTTTATACTCCTGAATTTCCTGCTCGGTCGGATGGATAAGGACTTTTCCTTCCATACCGTCTATGATAATCCAGCTATCCTGCTCAATCATTTCGGTCGCGTGTTTGGTTCCTACGACGGCCGGAATTTCCAGAGAACGGGCCATAATCGCCGAATGCGAGGTCCGGCCCCCAATGTCCGTCGTGAAGCCCTTAACATAGCGACGATCCAATTGAGCCGTGTCAGACGGGGTTAGATCCTCCGCTACGATAATGACTTCTTCGGCAATCGTACGCACATCCGCAAGCGTAACTCCCAGCAGGCGGGCCAGAATGCGCCGCGTCACATCGCGGATATCGGCCGCCCGCTCTTTCATATATTCATTGTCCATCTGTTCAAATAAGGCGATAAACATATCGGCAGTTTCCCGAACCGCGTACTCGGCGTTCACATGCTCATTGCGGATTTTGTCCTGAATCGGCCCGATAAATTCGGGGTCTTCCAGCACGAGAAGATGGGCAGCAAAAATGTTTGCTTTATCTTCCCCCAATTCCGCCTGTGCTTGCTTTTTAATCGCTTCGAGCTCCCGCTTTGTCTTCTCAAGAGCAGCTATAAGACGATCCGCTTCCTGCTCTCCATTCTCTACGTTTCGCTTCTCGATGGCAAAGTCAGGAACTTTAAGAATAAAGGCTTTGGCGATGGCGATGCCTGCGGAAGCGGCAATTCCTTCCACAATCCGTGTCATTACGCGCCCAGCCCCTGGCTTTTCATAACCTCTTCGATTTTTGCAATGGCTTCGCTTTCGTCCTGGCCCTCCGCCGTAATTTTGATTGTGGCTCCTTTGCCAACCGCCAGCGACATAACGCCCATAATGGATTTGAGGTTTACCTTTTTGCCGTTGTATTCCAGCGTGATTTCAGAAGAGAAGCGGGTGGCCGCCTGAACGAGTGCCGTCGCAGGACGGGCATGGAGTCCGGATTCGCTTACGATTTGAAATGTTTTTTCTGTCATGATTACATCTTCCTTTCTTTTATTCTTTCACAGGTTTTTTCAACAATCCTACCAGCAGAGCCGTTACGACAGCCCCGGCGATAATGGCAAGCAGATAGAGCAGTGCGCTGCCCGTTACAACCGGAATGACGAAAATGCCGCCATGCGGCGCGGGCAGACCGATGCCGAATATCATGGCAAGCGCCCCGGCAACCGCCGATCCGGCGATAAGGGAAGGAATGACCCGCACCGGATCCGCTGCCGCGAACGGAATGGCTCCCTCCGTAATAAACGAAAGCCCCATGATATAGCATGTTTTTCCCGCATCACGTTCCGCTCTTGTAAAACGGTTCTTAAAGAAGGTCGTTGCAAGCGCCAGTCCGAGCGGCGGGGTCATGCCGCCGGCCATGATGGCCGCGTGCGGCGCATAATTGCCGGCATCAATCATGGCAATGCCGAACGTAAAGGCCGCTTTATTAATCGGACCGCCCATATCAATCGCCATCATACCGCCCAGAATCAGACCCAGTACAACCAGGTTGGCCGTTCCCATTCCGGACAGCCATGCTGTTAAGCCTTCATTCACAGCTTTTACCGGATCGATGACGATATATATCATCACAAGTCCGGTCAGCAAAATACCAAACAGCGGATACAAGAGCACCGATTTGATGCCGTCAAGTGCGTGCGGTAACCCGGCAAACGCTTTTTTCAGTCCGACCACAAGATAGCCGGCCAGAAACCCGGCAATGAGTCCGCCGAGAAAACCCGCCCCTCCCGTAGCCGCCATAAGTCCGCCTACCATACCGGGAGCAAAACCGGGCCGGTCGGCGATGCTCATTGCGATAAACGCCGCCAGCACGGGAATCATCAAAGCAAAGGCGTTTTTCCCACCGATTTCTGCGAGCACACCCGCTATCGGATTATACGAGGGATCATTGGGGTCCGCTGCATGAATTCCGAACAGGAAAGAAATCGCAATCAAAATCCCGCCGCCCACGACGAACGGCAGCATATTTGAAACCCCGCTCATCAAGTGCTTATAAAATCCCGTTCGCTCCTGCCGCGGCACACCTGGCCGATTTTCTGCGGACCCGCCGCCCCGGTACACCGGCGCATCCTGCTTGACCGCCTGCTCCAGCAACTCCTTCGGTCGGCGGATTCCTTCCGCTACCGGAACTTGAATCACATGTTTTCCGGCAAAGCGTTCCATCTCCACCTGTCTATCCGCCGCTACGATAATGGCTGTAGCGTTTTCAATGTCCTGCCTGGTTAACCTGTTTTTGACGCCGCCGGAGCCGTTCGTTTCTACCTTGAACGGAATCCCCATCTCCTCCGCTTTCGCTTTCAATGCGTCGGCGGCCATATACGTATGGGCAATGCCGGTAGGACAAGCCGTCACAGCCAGGACCTTTCCCAGCGGAGACGCTTCGGTTGCTTCCTGCGGTTCTCTGTCCACTTCCTGTTTTTTTTCGGAAACATCCGGTTCCTCACCGGCAAGCTCCCTTTCTTTCTCATCGATAACGCGCAGCACGTCTTCTTCGGTCGGTGCTTCAAGCAATTTCTCCCGAACGGCTGTATCCATTAACAGCGAAGACAGGCGGGCAAGGGTTTCAAGATGCTCGTTGTTCGCCCCTTCACTGGCGGCAATCATGAAGAAAAGCTTGCTGGGCTGTCCATCCAGCGCCTCATAATCAATCCCCTCTACTGCACGGCCGAAAGCAATAGCAGGCGTTTTAACCGCTGACGTTTTGGCGTGCGGAATCGCAATGCCTTCCCCAATACCGGTCGTGCTCTGTTCTTCACGCCGTAAAATAGCCGCTTTAAATTCAGCAAGATCATTCAATCTTCCGGCCTCGTCCAGCTTTGCGCATAATTCGTCAATGACCTGCTTCTTTGAAGAAGCGGTCAAATCCAATATAACGGTATCTTTTCTTAGAAGTTCCGTAATTCTCATCTTTCTCCCCCCTCATAGTTGCGTAATATGAACCTGTTCAAGCAGTTTATCAATCATCGGTCCGGTGCAGAAACCGTCAGAAAAAGCGGTTGCGCTGCCCGCTGCTACCGCATAGCGGAACGCTCCTTTTGCATCCGCCTCTCGCAAATATGCAGCCAAAAATCCTGCCACGACCGAATCGCCGGCGCCGACCGAATTCTTAAGCTCTCCTTTTGGCGCACTGGCGTACAGGACATGCTTGCGGTTGAAAAAAAGCGCGCCCGCTCCTCCCATGGATACGATCACGTTCTCGGCCCCCATGTCCACCAGCTTTTTTCCATACGGTACGGCTTCTTCGGCCGATTGTATGGTCTTGCCGAACATCTCACCCAACTCGTCCTGGTTTGGCTTAATGAGAAACGGTTGGTACGGCAATACAGGCAACAGAAAGTCCCGGGTCGCATCTACGATAATCCGTACCCCGCGTTCTTTGAGACGCTCAGCAATACGGGCATAGAAATCCGCAGGCAATGATCCCGGAACGCTTCCTGATAATACAAGTACATCGCCTGCAGCCAAACCATCCAGCTTGGTGAAAAGAAGCCGGATTTCCTCCTCATCAACCTTTGGTCCGAGGCCGTTGATTTCCGTTTCCTTATCTACCCGTAGCTTAATATTGATACGGGTATCGCCTGCCACCGGAATGAAGTCCGTTGAAATATTTTCTTTCCTCAGCGTGTCTTGAATATACGCTCCGGTAAAACCGCCAATAAATCCAAACGCCTGATTGTCCGCGCCTAATCTCTGCAGCACACGCGATACGTTGATGCCTTTTCCGCCTGGTTGCTTGGCTTCGCGGGAAATCCGGTTGGTTTTTCCGACGGTAAACCGTTCAAGCTCTACAAAGTAGTCAATTGAAGGGTTTAGCGTAACAGTATAAATCACGTCCTCACACTACCTTTATTAAAGTTTGGGTTGCAATCTCGCGCATATGTTCCGTCTCCGGTCCGTTGGTAATGATGCTCGCCTGCTCCACGTCTGCAATCTTAGAAAATGAAATATTACCGAACTTCGTCTGATCGGCCACGACGAATACCTGATGCGACAATGAAATCGCTGTCATTTTAATCAGGGCTTCTTCCGGGTCAGGCGTTGTGTAGCCGTATTCTGTATGAATGCCGTTCACACCCAGGAAGCACTTATCAAAGCGGTATGTCTGCAGGCTCTCAAGCGCTCCCCTTCCGATGAACGCTCTGGTCTTATTTTTTATCTTTCCTCCCAGCAGGTAGGTATCAATCCCGCGCTCGAGCAACGTGTCGATTAAATGCAGTCCATTCGTTACTACGGTAATGTCTGTTTGATCGAGATATTCAATCATCTGCAGTGTCGTGGTTCCGGCATCCAAATAGATGGAATCTCCGTCTTCGACCAGTGCCGCCGCCGCTTTCGCGATACGCCGCTTCTCAGAAATATTGCGTTCCGCCTTCTCGAAAATGCTTGGCTCCCTTCGTTTTCCTTCCAGCAGAGACGCTCCTCCATGAATTCGTCTCAGGCAACCTTCTTTTTCAAGCTGAATTAAATCCCGGCGGATCGTTGACTCCGAGGTGCCCGTGGCATCTACCAGTTCCTGCATTTTCACGACCTGTTTTTGTTTTAGCAGCGCGAGAATCATCTGGTAACGCTCTGGAGTTAACAATCTTCTATTCCCTCCTCTCATTTCTTTTATGATTGCCTTGAGTATAACCAAAATAAACAGATTTATCAATCAAAAAAATTCAAATTCATTCAAATTGATTCAAATTCATTCAAAAAAATTCACAAAAAAGACTGATACACCATTCATGCATCAGCTATCCTTAAAAAAATAAGAACGCAACCTACGATCAAGAGAAAGCTGCGTTCTTTTCGATCTTCACTTTTCCGAAAGCTTCGTTGACGCTATCGCAGCGTTATATACATCATAGAAGGGGACTCCCGTGGTTTCTGCGATACGGCGTACGTCTTCATATTCCGGAACTTGTCGTATGACTTTGCCTGCTTTGATTGCCTGTTTCACCTTTACGGTTCCAAACGGCGTTTCCATATCAACAATCTGCCGCTGCAGCATACGCCGCTCCCAGAGACTTTTCCGCACTCCGAGCGTCGTTGTCTCAAGCAACAGAATCTCTTCACAGGCTGCGGCATTTTGCGGAGCGGCAAGTACCGTCACTAAAACGCCAGGCCGGCTCTTTTTCATATATACCGGCGTATAAAACACATCCAGCGCCCCGGCATCCAGAAGCTTCGGAAGCACATAACCAAAGTGTTCTCCATTCATGTCATCCATCTGGCATTCCAGGACAGATATCGTTTCGATCTCACCGCGTCTACGCGAAGAATCCGAAAGTTCACCGATAATCACTCGCAGCACATTGGGCCGGTCCGGAATGTCCTTCGTACCGGCTCCGTAACCGATGGCGGTAACGGTCATGGACGGCAGCGGGCCAAATGACCGAACCTGCCCCGCAATAATGCCCGCTCCGGTTGGTGTGGTTAACTCATATGGCAGCGTGCTTTGCATAAGCGGTACGCCGCGCAGCATGTCGAGCGTGGCCGGTGCCGGAACCGGGTATATGCCATGGGCACAGTGAATATGCCCGGACCCGAGCGGAACCGCAGATGCATAAACGGCCTCTACTCCTAGCTCTTCGAGCGCGATGGCTACCGCTACGATATCAACGATGGAATCGACTGCGCCTACTTCATGAAAATGAACGTCTTCGACAGGAATTCCGTGAATGGCAGCTTCGGATTCTGCGATCGGCGCGAAAATCTGTTTACTCCGTACTTTTACGCCTTCCGGTAAATCCGATGCATCGATCATCCGGATAATTTCACGGTAATGCCGATGCTCATGATGCCCGTCTCCATGATGGTGCCCACCGCCGTGTTCGTGATGGTGGGCGTGTGTGTGCTCATGGAGATGATCGTGGTCATCTTGATGATGCGTATGATCGTGGGAATGGCTTTTCGCTACCAGGTGCACATCGAATTTAGTTGCGGAAATTCCTTTCCTTACAACCGTTCTCCATTCAATCTCATATCCGGAGACCGGCAGTTTTTTCAATTCTTGCTCAATCCGCTCTGCCGAAGCACCGGCATCTACCAGGGCCCCTACTGTCATGTCCCCGCTGATACCGGAAAAACAGTCCAGGTACAATACTCTCAATTGCTCTCCTCCTCCAAGACCGGTCTTTGCGCTGCTGTATGAATAGTATGATTGATGGTCGCCGCATAATAACCGGCGCCAAATCCGTTATCAATATTGACGACGGCCACGCCGCTTGCGCAGGAGTTCAGCATGGAAAGAAGGGCCGCAATTCCATTCATGCTGGCTCCGTATCCTACGCTTGTAGGAACCGCAACGACGGGTTTGGAGACGAGACCGCCCACTACGCTTGCAAGCGCTCCTTCCATTCCGGCCACCACAACGACCACATTCGCCTCCTGGATGATGTGAGTTTTATCGAGAAGCCGATGAATCCCCGCAACGCCTACATCATGAATCGTTTCTACGCGGTTGCCCATAAGCCGCGCGGTAATAGCAGCCTCTTCCGCTACCGGAAAATCGGATGTTCCGGCAGATACGACGACAATATAGCCCTCTTTCAAAGATTCTTCATATTGCTGGCTGATCCAATGAAACGTGCGGGCCAGGGAATGATAGTGAAAGACTTCTCCCGGATAGCGTTCTTTAAGATGGCGCAGCAAAAACTCTGCTTTCTTTTGATCTACTCTTGTCGCCAACACTTTTGGATGTTTACGCATAAGCTGCTCAAAAATGCCAAGCAGGTGCTCCGGGGCTTTTCCTTCCCCAAAAATCACTTCCGGAAATCCGGTCCGCTTCTCACGGTGTGTATCCAATGTGGCATATCCCAGCGCTTCATACGTTTTCAGCCTTTCTTTCGCTTCTTCGACAGATAATGTTCCCTGCTGAACCTGGGTCAGCCATTCCGTCAGCTTGTCGTTCATTTGCGCAGCGCCTCTTTCAGTACTTCATTCATGCTGCCGGAACGGTATCCTTGCAAATCCAGGGTAACGTAAGAGAAGCCGTAGGATTTCAGGGCACGATCGATTTTCTCATGGTGCTCAAGCACTTTTGGCATATCTTCCGGCGTGACTTCAATTCTTGCAATCTTATCGTGGTGGCGCACACGAACCTGATAGAGGCCGAGATTTAACAGGAACGTTTCCGCCAAATCAAGCTGGTCAATCTTTTCCTGTGTAATCTTCGTTCCGTACGGAATACGGGAAGACAGGCAGGCAAAAGACGGTTTATTCCATGTAGGTAATCCCATTTCTTTTGACAGCATCCGGATTTCTTCTTTGTACAATTCCGCTTCCTGCAGCGGACTTCGCACACCGCGCTCCCGGGCCGCTTTCATGCCCGGACGGTACTCTCCCAAATCATCCATGTTGGAACCGTCTACAATGGTATACGTCTCACCATAGCGATCGATCAATTCCTGTACATGGCTATACAGTCCGCTTTTGCAGTGGAAACAGCGATCCGGTTCGTTTTTCACAAAATCGGCATTCGTAAGCTCGCTAACCCTTGTCTGAATATGCCGTACTCCGATGCGTTCGGCGAGGCTTACGGCCAGATTGAATTCGCGGGTCGGGAAGGTTTCGGATGCCGCAGTAACGGCAAGCACATTCTCTCCTAACGCTTCTTTGGCCCGCGCAAGCAAGAACGTGCTGTCCACACCGCCAGAGAAAGCGACGAGCACACGTCCCATGCTCTGAAGAATTTCTGTAAGATGCCGGTTTTTCTCTTCCAGTGTTTTGGTCATTACAGCCACGTCTCCTTATCTATATAAATCTAACAAAATACAACAGCGCGTGTTACATTATAATACTTTGTTTTATTATGCCATTAATTTGTTTATATGTCTGCGTATGGATATGCTACTTTTGCCTATCTTTTTTGGCCCACTCTATCAGCTCCCGCTCTCTCTCACGATTCATCTGTTCCGAGAAAGAAGGAGTCCATTCATAGAAGCCTTTTCCGTTCTTCTGGCCGTAATGCCCATTATCTACCAACGTACGCATCGTCTCCAAAGATTGCTGTGCATTGCTGAAGTCAGGAAATAAATAGTTGGAAATGGCGTCGAATACATCCAGCCCTCCCATATCTGCAGTCATGAACGGGCCAGTAACAGGAAGTCTTCGTCCAATGCTATATCGCACCGCGGCATCAATTTCTTCCACGGTCGCCACTCCCTGTTCCAACAGATTTTGCGCCTCGCGGAACAGAGCATACTGCAGTCGGTTTCCGATGGAACCCAGTACATCTTTTTTTACGACGATCGGTTTTTTATCCATGGCCCGAAGCAGGTCCATGGCCCGCTCCAGCGTCGCATCCGAGGTGCGCTCTCCGCGTATCACCTCAACAAGCGGCAGCAGATGCGCCGGGTTCCAGAAGTGCGTCACAATGGTCCGGTCCGCATGCACTGTTCGCTCGGCAATCTTGGTCGGACTCAGTCCGGACGTATTGCTGGCAAGCACGACAGAAGGCGAACAAATCGCATCCAGCTTTTGGAACAACTCCTGCTTCAGAGGCAAATGCTCCGGTGCTGCTTCAATGACAAAAGTAGCCTCTTCCAGTACGTCTTCCATATAAGGTGAGAAGTGAATGCGTTCGGTAATTTGCCGTGCCTCTTCTGCAGTTACAGCTTCGTATTCCTGAAGAACTTTTACTTTCTCTTGTACGGCTTTCCGGCCGCGCTCAATATCGGCTTCATCGTTTCCCCATATATCGATCATAAAGCCGGACCATGCAGCCGACAGGGCAATCGAGTGCCCCATCGTCCCCGCACCAATAACGGAAATTCGTTCTTGATTCATCCTTTTCTCCCCTTCTATGTAGAGCCATTTAAATGGCGGTCCAGCCGCCGTCCACTTTTATTGTATCACCGGTAATGAAACGTGCGAGATTAGAAGCAAGGAACAATACTGCGCCAGTAACATCGGAAGGCTGGGACAAAGTGCCAAGCGGAATGCGACGCAGTACGTCCTCCCTAAACGTCTTATCTTCAAGCATCGGACGAGTCAATTCCGTTTCCACGAAAGTCGGAGCGACGGCATTAACCAACACCCCGTATGGTGCCAATTCAATGGCGAGCGCCTTCGTAAGCTGTACCGCACCGCCCTTGCTTGAGCAATAGGCCGCCCGTTTGACATATCCGACAAAGGCCATTTGAGAAACAATGTTAATAATGCGTCCTTTGCGCTGTTCCATCATGTAACGGGCAGCAGCCTGAGAAGCAAAGAACGTGCCTTTCAAATTCGTATCAAGGACCGTATCCCAATCCTCTTCCGTCACTTCGGTGAACGGTTTGGTAATGTTTACACCGGCATTATTGACCAGCACATCGACCGTGCCGAATCGCTCCCCGGCACTATGTACCATATGCCGTACGCTTGCCACATCGCACATGTCTGCAGCGTGGAAGAAGCAGTTCTCATTGAACTGCTGCAGCTGCTCTACCGCCTCTTTCAACGCCGATTCATTGCGTCCCGTAATCATTACGTTGGCTCCCAATTCTGCGAAAGCGCGGGCGATATCAAAGCCGATTCCTTTGCTGCCTCCGGTTACGATCACATTCTGGCCTTTCAGTTCGGCAAAATACGTCATCTCTTTTCGCTCCTTTGTCTCTATTGTTTCACTTCAAAGTGCAGCGGCTTTCCCTTAAGACCCGCGATAATGTTTTGTGCGGCTGTCATCGCCATGTTTTCCCGGGTGGCAATGCTGGCGCTTCCGATATGAGGCAGTACCGTGACGTTCGGCAGGGACAACAGGGGATGAGCAGGATCAACCGGCTCTCTTGCAAAAACATCAAGCCCGGCGGCCCAGATCTCCTTGTTCTTCAATGCGCGATAGAGCGCCTCCTCATCGACGTTTGTGCCGCGGGACGTATTGATGAAGACGGCGTTTGATTTCATGAGTTTGAATTCCCGCTCACCCAGCATATGTTTATTCTGCGCGGAGCCCGGAGCCAGCAAAACGACAAAGTCGGATTCACGAAGCAAATCATCCAGCCCACGGTACTCGACGCCCCATTTCTCTTCGGCTTCCGGCTTTCGATTCCGATTGTGATACAGCACCTTCATTTCGAAGCCAAGCGCCCGGCGGGCCACGCCTTCTCCAATACGCCCCATTCCGATAATGCCAAGGGTTGCCCCGTATATATCCTGTCCGGTTAGAAGCATCGGCCCCCAGCTTTGCCATTGTCCGCTGCGCACGTATTCCGAACCTTCCACGATGCGTCGGGCGGTGGCCATCAGAAGCGCAAACGTTAAATCGGCCGTAGCCTCCGTTAGAATGCCCGGCGTATGTCCTACAGGAATTCCGCGCTCGCCTGCTGCCTGTATATCGATATTGTCAAATCCGACAGCCATGGTGCTGATGACTTTCAAATTGGGGGCTCCCTCAATAATAGCCCGGTCAATGCGGTCGCTTACATTTGTGAAAAGCGCAGCCGCGTCTTTCATTTCATGCGCAAGTATGTCATACGGAATCGCTTCCTCTTCCGAATCCCACACATACGTTTCACCGTGCTCTTTCAGTAATTCCAGCGCAGGCCCGGGAATTTTTCTTGTTACGACAATTTTAGGCTTATTCACATGCTCACCCCGTTTTATGGTAATGTGTACGACAAAGGAACAGCCTGACTCTTTTTCGTGCTGTTCCTTTGTCGCTCCTATTCTCTTATTATCCTCCTATACTCGTTGCGGCGCCAGTTCAACCGCCTGACGAATGGCTTCCCTTAAGCTTAAATCGTCAGCGATGCCTTTGCCAGCAATATCAAAGGCGGTTCCGTGATCGACGCTTGTACGGATAATTGGCAATCCGACCGTAATATTTACGCCCGCTTCCAGTCCCAACACCTTGACCGGCCCATGCCCCTGATCGTGGTACATGGCGACCACGATATCAAAGTCACCGCGCGTCGTACGGAAGAAAAGCGTATCGGCCGGGAGAGGGCCGGATACGAGAATGCCTTCTTCCCGGGCTTTTTGTACAGCGGGCACGATCTTTTCTTCTTCTTCCCCGTAACCGAACAATCCGTTCTCGCCGGCGTGCGGATTGATGCCGCAGACCGCGATGCGCGGCTGTTCGTATCCGGCTTTTTGCAGCGTATCGTGCGCCAGTTTAATAACCGTGTATACGCGAGACGGATTAATTTTTTTCACGGCGTCCAGGAGTCCGATATGCGTCGTGACATGGATAACTTTTAGCTTCGGGGCAGACAGCATCATCGAGTAGTCGGACGTACCGGTAAGCTCTGCAAGAATTTCTGTATGACCCGGATAGATATGCCCCGCTTTGTGCAGTGCTTCTTTGTTTAACGGCGCCGTACAGATGGCGTCGATTTTTCCTTCATTGGCGAGTTGAATGGCTTTCTCCAGGTAGCGGAACGCCGCGTTTCCAGCTTCCGCTGAAATCTGTCCGAACGGCAAATCCGCCGGCAGTAAATCAAGATCGATGCACTCAACCGTTCCGTACGCAAAAGCAGCCTCATCCAGCGATGCAATCCGGCGTACTTGTGCAGTGTTTCCGACAATGCCTGCGGCGCGCTCCAGAAGTTTTGCGTCCCCGATGACGAAGGGTCGGCATATGTTATATATTTCTTCATGCTTCAGTGCTTTCATGATGATTTCCGGACCGACGCCCGCGCCGTCCCCCATCGTAATGCCGATAATCGGGTTTTTTTCTTCCATTTTTTTCATCCCCTTTACGCTTTACGGTTTATAACGCCCTACGCAGTAATTCTTCCAGTCCTTTTTGTGTCGGAACGCGCGGGTTGTTCCGGACAAGGCGGGCAATTTCTAATGATTTCTCGGCAATGCCCGGTAGATCTTCTTCTTTAATCCCAATCTGCGAAAGGCGTGTGGGCAATCCAATGTCTTCAAGTAATTCAAATACGGCATCCGCCGCCGCCCATGCTTTTTCTTTCGCACTCAGGCCTTCTGTCTGAACACCAAACGCTTCGGCAACCGCACCGAGCTTTTCGGTTTCTGTCGCTGCGTTATACTGCATGACGTACGGCAGCAAAAGCCCGGTCGTCTCTCCGTGCGGGGATTTTACAAGACCGCCAATCGGATAGGCGAGCGCATGCGCGAGTGCAGTTCCGGCATTGGAGAATGCCATGCCGGCAAGCAGACTGCCGATGAGCATATTGCCCCGCGCTTCGAGATTGCTTCCCTGCTGTACGGCAAGCGTCAGGTTTTGAGCAATAAGTTTGATGGCATGCAGGGCCAGCGCATCGCTAATCGGCAGCGATCCCTGGAATAAAATCGGCCCTTCTGCCTGAATGTATTTAAAATCTTTTGCGGTATACGCCTCAACGGCATGCGACAGAGCATCGATACCCGAGCAGGCCGTTACATACGGCGGCAGGCCAACCGTCAGCTCCGGATCGAGCAGCGCGACCGCAGGACGCAGGTAGTTGTCAGAAATACCAGCTTTGATATTGTTTTCCGTATCGGTTAAGACAGCGACGGACGTTACCTCCGAGCCGGTACCCGCCGTTGTCGGGATGGCAATAAGCGGTGCGATCGGACCCGGAATTTGATTCTCGCCGCCGTAGTAATCAAGCGGATGGCCGCCGTATTTGACGAGCAGCGCGGCAATTTTGGCCATATCGATGCTGCTGCCGCCGCCAAGCCCGATGATGGCGTCGGTTTCCATTTGCGACCTGGCAAATTCATAGCATTCGATCGCGCTTGACACCGGCGGTTCCGGTACCACGTTGTCATAGACGATCACTTGATAGTTTGCGTCTTTTAATAGAGATACGACACGGTCGGCGATGCCCGCTTTCACGATGCCGGGATCGGTAATGAGCAGGACATTCTTGGCCCCGATACGCTGTAAAATGGCATCAAGCTGGTTGATGGCGCCGTTTCCGAAAACGATCCGTTCTGTTGAATAAAACTCCCATGTATTTCTCACGATTTTAGCCCCTTTTCTGTGAAAATCTTGAGGAAAGAAGGAGAAGAGGAAGGAAGAAAAAA
>NZ_BJXX01000153.1 GCF_007991215.1 Aneurinibacillus danicus | reverse complement strand
CATTTACCAAGTGGACAGAAACGACCTTTTCATTAGACTTCTCGTTTTTTGTCAACTGGTTAAAAATAATTGTATGAATTATCAGTTAAAATCTCTTTCAGTTTTTATGCAACGCTAGTGATCCCACTACGTTCATATAAAACGGGTTAAGATAGACGCCGAAGACTTGGAAAAAGTCAACTTTATATCCCACTACGTTCATATAAAACAAACGTCTCAGTGACCGTCATCGACTTACCGTGCCGCTTTATATCCCACTACGTTCATATAAAACTACAGCATGACACCCGAACCTATGCCCAAGAACAAACTTTATATCCCACTACGTTCATATAAAACTGAAGATACGCATGGTATCGTACTTACTTGCTACCCCTTTATATCCCACTACGTTCATATAAAACGGGGAAAGGTGGCTATGTGATCGCCAATTTCCCCCCTTTATATCCCACTACGTTCATATAAAACGCTGAAACGCATCTTGAAAGCACGAAAAAGCTTCACTTTATATCCCACTACGTTCATATAAAACTAATGGACGTAATGAATAGTTGGAGGGATATTCCAACTTTATATCCCACTACGTTCATATAAAACCTTTACTCGGTAGCGCAATAATAACTTTCGTTTTTGCTTTATATCCCACTACGTTCATATAAAACCAGATACAAATGACGTAAATTGATCTTTTATGTGCTCCTTTATATCCCACTACGTTCATATAAAACGAGCTATGAACAAATCACGAATAGAGTACTCATGTCTCTTTATATCCCACTACGTTCATATAAAACTTAGAACGTGCTCCAGGAAAATCCGACTTACGATCATACTTTATATCCCACTACGTTCATATAAAACCGATGCCGTCTGCCACGAATTTTTTTGCCGCTGCCGACTTTATATCCCACTACGTTCATATAAAACGCCGCTCTTGACGGCTTCGCGCAGCTCCTTGGCTGCTTTATATCCCACTACGTTCATATAAAACCCTACCTTCAATGCGTTCATGGCCAAGGGCGCAGAACTTTATATCCCACTACGTTCATATAAAACGTACAAACAAAAAAGCGCTTAATCCCTTGCGTATCACTTTATATCCCACTACGTTCATATAAAACGTCCTCGATCATCGTGATCGCCAAAGACACGATCACCTTTATATCCCACTACGTTCATATAAAACAGATTGGCGAATGCCAGATGTCCATCGAGCGCATCGCTTTATATCCCACTACGTTCATATAAAACGACAGTAACAAAGACGAGAACAAAAGAGAGAGCCAACTTTATATCCCACTACGTTCATATAAAACCCCTAAAAACAAAACAGCGAAAACCCTTAGTTTATCAAGACTTTTATCACCTAAAAAGCCAATCAAAAATCAGCTTTTTGCAGTAAGCCAGTAATTCTATTTTTAACCTCATAGAAAAAAAGTCCAAAATCCTTGCGATATAAGGCCTCATGCTCACTTTATCCAAAATTAGGTTCACTGCAAATCACCTTAAAACTTCCCCTACCTACTACAAGAACATCTCTTCAAAACTTTTCTCCTGTCCATACACCCGCTTCACGATATTATTTGGATTTTGCACCTCATACACATAAATCGAGTCTTCCCGCTTATCCATTATCTTCTCCAGTTCCGTCAGACACTTCACCAACTTTCCCTTTGTAATTTCGCCTTCAAACACCGAATTCTGCGTCCACATCAAATATTGTTTCAACTTCTTGCATACCTTGTGTACCCGCTTCTCACCCACATCGTATGTCACAATTACAAACATCTTCTACCACCATGCCTTTAGCGGTTTATACAAAGTATCTCCGATAAAATGCTTAATCAGCTTATAGCACTCCAGTCTGATGAAATAGCGATATGACACTTTCCTTTTCAATGTCCGATGTTGCACGGTTGTTCCCAACTTCTTTTCCCATTCAGCCACAAACTTCTTTCGCCCTTCTTCATTCAGGAACACAATGCCTTCCATCTCATCAAAATGCTTAAGCGTAATTGCCCGATTATTAATCAGCGAAGTAATCACTGTATCTACCAATAACGGCTTAAAAATTTCAGCTAAATCCAGACTTAGCGAGAAACGCTTGCTGGAAGGCTCATGAAGAAAGCTAACGGTAGGATCCAACATCGTCTTATACATTTCCGACAAAATCTCGGTATACATTCGACTATTTCCAAACGAAATTAACGCATTCAACGGATCAGCAGGCGGGCGCTTCGTTCGCTTTTCAAATGCAAACTCCGGCTTCAGCATCACATTAAATGCCTGATAATACTCCTGCCGAATACGCCCCTCAATCCCCATTACTTCCGGAATCTTCGCCGTATCCTCCAGTTTGGCAGCTTCTGTTTCAATTGCTTGTACAATGTCTTCCGTTTTCTCCTTATGTCGGCGCAAATTGCGCAGCATATGATGAATTCCTCCATACAAAAAGCTTCTAGCAAGATACAACCGCTTGTCCCGGTTCAAATAATGGGCGCTCTGTTGAATAACCGTATAGCCAGACACGTTCTGTGCCCGTGGGTAAAACGTACCCGTATAATATCCATAATAATTGTAGAAATGAAGCCGCACCCCATATTGCGCCAGTATGTTAAACAATGCCGAATTTACGTCCACCTGTCCAAAAATATGCAGGTTTTCAATTTGTTCGATCGGCAATGATTTTTTCTTTCCTTCTCCGTCAACAAAATATAATGTGTTATCCTTACGCTGCAATCTCCCGGTTGAAAAAATATAGTGGTCTTTTAACATTCTTCATCCCGCTCCATTGCAAAACAGAATTCATAGTATGCACATTTCGAACAGTACCGCAGCTTTTTTAAACCAGGCGGTCTGGGCCGCTGCAAAATACGCTTAATATCAGCTAATGCTTCAATCACTTTTGCTTCCCCGGCTTCTGTTAGTTCAACAACTTCTGTATCTCGCTCTTTCGTATAACTAATAAGACCTTTCTTTTCAACACCGCGCTGCTTTAACTGATACAGGTAATACAACATCTGCATTCGATCCGCTTCGTCCATTTTGCTGGAAATTTTCACTTCGCGAACGTATTCTCCGTCAAACGCATCAATTTTAAAAGTGTCATCAATAAGAATTTCCTTCTGTTCGAGTTGCGGATAGGCACGTTCATGCAGCATTTTCCCTTCCATAACCCTGTCGTTGGCCTGTTCCATCGTAATCCCTTTAGAAAAGAGCCACAGCTTTCGCTGGCACACACTATAGTAGTGTATCTGGATTCCACTAATACCTGCTTCCGTCATAAATTCCACTCCTTACGAAAACATCGATAGTGGCTGATCACTCAACACACCGCGTCCACACTTTCCATCCCGATCAAACTCATATTGACAATTAAGAATGAAAATATCATCGAACCCATCAATCGGTGAGATTTTATCCTTCGCTTGAAAACGATAAACCCCAACCGTCTTTGCTTCGATTCTTCGCCTGATGTTCCGCTGTTCTTTCCAGTTACTTTTGCAATTACGATATTGGTCAAACAAATCAGAAATCTCATCATATAAATCTCGTGGAATAACCTGTAACGTTTGAATATCTCGTAGCTTCTTTTGGGCTTCCTGTCCTGTTACCTCATAAAAATCTAAAAAATCAAACTCATGAAGCGCTTCCTCAAATTCTTTTAAAAATGCGGTATTCGCTAAACTCTCCCGACTGTACAAATGTCTCACCATTTCCACCTTCGCCTGTTCATCAAGAATATGATCCTGATACGGCTGAAGCAAAGCCAATCCTTTCTGCACAAGATCAGCATCATATATGTATCCAAGACCTGCCACATCTTCTGTAAACACATGTACATTTGGTTGAACAGGACTGCGCTTACCATTCCGATAGCACCGCCCTAACCGTTGAAAAAAGCTATCCAGCGTTGAAATTTCTGTGTATAGATAATCGAAATCAATATCAAGGCTTGCTTCTACCAGCTGCGTCGTAATCCAGATTCCACTCCTCCGCGGTTCACCTGCTTTAGGCTTGTTAAACGATTTAATTTCTTCTTCCAGCAGTTTCCTGTCTTCCCGTGTAAATTGCGAATGTAACAAATACACGTTAGCTTCGGAATCAACTTTCCTCAGTTGTTCATACATCTCTACCGCCCGGCGCACCGTATTAACAATAACCAGCACCTGTGCGTCTTTTGCCTGTTCGATAATTTCTTCCGCTACCTCGGTAATTCCCTGTTGGCGCAAACAAATTCGATGCCGGGTAATATCTTGATTAATGAACTTCCCTACATCGCTCTCCGTAATAATATTACGCTTTTTAAGCTCGTCCAGATAAATAGTAGGCAACGTCGCGGTCATCACCATGAATTTGCCCCCGATTTTATGAATCATTTCCAGTGCTTTAATAAGCATCGCAGCAATTTTTGGCTCATATGCTTGAATTTCGTCAATCACCACTTTGGCGTTTGCCATGGCGGCCAGTTCTTTTTCAAATCCGCGATAACCAAACGGAAACTTCAAAATCTGATCTATTGTCGTCAACAATAACTTGGACGATAAGTGACGCGAATGACGGTAAATGTCCTCCCATTTCTCATCCCGCTCTTCTTTTTCCTGAAAGTAATCATTGCTGGTGGAATGAAGCAGACCCAGTGCTTCTGGATGATAGTTAATTTCCTGTGGGCTAAGGATGCGATCATAAATCGCATTAATGCTGACGCGCAATGGGAGGGTAAAAAATCCTTTATCTTCATTAATCCACAGCAATGCAGCTTCTGTTTTCCCCATTCCGGTCTGTGCAATAACAATAATACTTTTATCTGTATTTGCTTCTGCAAACTGCTGCAACTCGTTTTTCGCATATCCTTTCCGCTCCATATACGCGGTTACCTGCGCTCCGATATGCTTATCCGCATGTAATTCGATATCAACACCTGCCGAAGCCGCATGGTCTATACGATGCACAAGCCCTTTAAGCAGCACATATTTATAAAACTCATCGTCCAACTGACTGTATCGCTTGGACAATCGGGCGACAGACTTGTATGAAAATGTTTCCGGAATGTCCAATTTCATATGATCAATTAATTCTGTGAGATATGGGCGCATCCCATTCTCTAGAACTTCCTCAATTTTCTCTTTATCCGGTAGTTCACTCCGTTCGTGATGATACCCTACAGCGTGAATTAACAAGCGACTTTCTTCTTTTGTCAGCTTATATTTCTTAACAGGAAGCATTCCAACCGACAAATAGTTATGCGGCACAGAATATGTAATAGTATTTGGAAACTCCTTCTCCCCTAACTGTTTACGCAACCGATTTTGAAAACCGGGCCATGCTTTACCTACATCATGATACTCTACTGCCAAACGCAATAATTCCCACATACGTTCATCCATGTGAACAAAACGAGAACCATACGTGCTTTTCAACCGTTCTAATTCGGTTACCAGACAATCCGTATGCTCACGGATTGTCTGGACAGGCCTGGTTTTGGCATAAAACAATGCCCATCACCTCTACTTACAAATTATAAAAAACGAGGTTACCGTCCTTGTCCTGTAACACATCATCATCAGCATCAAATTCAAGACCTGAAACCGCCAATACATAACCAACATCAATTTTCTCCCAGCGGCGAATCCCGTTTTTGATCTCATACTTCCAGTTCAACTGATACGGTACAGCATTTAGCTCCGTCTCCAACGAGTTGAGCACATCCCGCAAAATATAGGCATTATAGTTTAAGCGAATACGTTTCTCTATTTCTTTCACTTCCACTAGCTCATACTCATCAATCCGCACCAGGTCTTCCCAGCGCCCCAGACTCCAGTGGGTATTTCCGTTTTCGATAGCCTCGACAATAGCGTCCAACATTTCCGGTGCTGCTTCCACATGAATTAATAACTGTACACCGTACAGAAGATGCATATAGAGCGGCATCTGGGTCATGTGCTCATATTCATACGGTTTCGCCGCTAATCCGTCCAGTACAAGTGGAAACTCGGCTACATCTGTTTTCTTAAAAAAATAGTGCGCTTGATAATCGACCATCTTTGCTTCGTATGTTCCCTGGATGCTGAGACGCATCGGGATAAACTCATTTGCTCCCAGCATCGCATGCAGCATGCCCTTCACCGTCGCATATGGCGGTAGCGGATACGTTTCCCCTACTTTAAACGCCAGCGGCTTTTTATAACACGCCGTTTCTTGATATAGTTTCAACCGCAATGCTTTCATCGGCTACACTCCATAAAACGCTGCAACTTCTTGTTGAATATGCTGAAAGAACGCCTCAATGGACATTACCCGATTGCCGAATGTTGTCTGATATTCCTCTTCATTGCCGAACATGCTGGATACCATACCAATACGCGTTCGTTCGCCAACTGGTTCTCCGGCAAATGTTTGCTCCATTGTTGATTCCAGTGGCGCTATATCAATCTCCCACTTTCCACTGGTTTGTTTCAACTGCACTTTGCCAAGAAAAAATGGATTAGCCGCCTTATATACGCCGCCGATAACGAACAGAGGAGCAAGGCTTTCCTGACGACCGCGAATATCGCGATTCAAAAACTTCAAGATTTCTAAAAACTGCTGTATCCGCTCCGCTTTTTGTTCATTAGGCAATTCTACTTCGCCATCAACCCCGACACGGCTTAAATCGGCTGTTACCGTATATGTATATAGACTGGCGTGCTGTTCAATATTAGCCAGATTCGGCATTTGATCAATCCGGCTTGCAAGTCCCATATTATTCAAAAACTCTAAATCCCCTCTGTACGGTTCAAGCGAGATTGCGTGGCTCAAGCGTACGACTGCCGGACGCTTTTCTGACTTTTGTGACGTTTTTAGGTAACCAAATAAATCCATCTCGACTGAATCGACAATTGTAACATCTTTACGGAACTGAACAACGCCGCCCTTTTCTTTGGCTACCGTATCAAGATTCCAACCATACCACTCGTTACCCAACCGTACCATATCATAACGAAGACTCTGGCGTGAAGCGAATGAATATACTTCCCCATTGGAACGATGAAGCTTTTTCAACTCAGAAATGTTAGCAATGCCTTCTCCGTAATTCAATGAATTCCCCTCAAACACAATGGTCATCGTTAAAGCCCGTGTCATGCGCTTACTTCCTCCCCATCTTTTTGTTTTTCATTTTCACTTGATAACATTCCCGCAATAAATGCGTTAGCCGCTGTCGCAAAATCCATCTCCCGCTCATGCATCGCATGTAAGAATACAGCCGGCACCGGCTTGTCTACTGACATATACACGCGCAACAGCGTATCCATAAAGCTGTCTTTATTGCCCGCTTTCGTTGCATTCAACAGGCGATATGCAATTCCGGTCACTTTCTTTCCTGCACTCGCACTGTATGTGTCTTCGCTTTCCCGCGCTTTTCCCGCTTGCTCAAATGCTTTGCGGATGTCACGTCCACTATTAAAAAATGCCGCGACCCGATTATCCTGCTTTTTCATATCCTTCTCTCCTCTCTTATAGCATCCGATTCTATGCCGTTCTCTTACCGCAATGTATACACCAAGCCCGGAACCACCATTTTTGATGACATGCCGCAGGTACTTAAAGATAACGTGCTTCGTATCAATTCCCTGTAAAGCACTTCGAATAAAATGCTCCCGATATTCGTACGGCGAAATATATTCCAATTTGTCCCCGTACTCCTGAAAATATTTTGCCAAATAATGTGGAATATGATAGTAATCAAGCAACGTCCGTTTACTTTGGTAATTAGCCGACATTTCAAGAAAAAACAGGTGCTGCATAATATATTCACTTTCTTTTCTAACGCCTCGAACCAAACGGCTAACAATCTTCCCAAATGACTCTGACTGTTTTTTCAACTGTTTAAAATGCTCATTTTTCCGAAAAACTTCTTTAAACTTTTCATCTGTATGAACAAATCCCGCATACAGTCGCACCTCGCCCTGCTCATCAAACCCGTCTTTCCGGTAATACATCGTCGCACCCAGCGGTACACAAAAGAGCACCAACTTTGCCAGTGAAGAAATAGGCAAAGAACGGTTTTGCTCTAAATCCCAGAAGAAGTTGGCTGCATTCTTACTGGATACCCCCAGCGGTGAAAATATCATCTCTTCGAAATTTTGAAAGGAAGGCTGTCCC
Organism: Aneurinibacillus danicus; assembly: GCF_007991215.1. Classification (GTDB taxonomy): domain Bacteria; phylum Bacillota; class Bacilli; order Aneurinibacillales; family Aneurinibacillaceae; genus Aneurinibacillus; species Aneurinibacillus danicus. The sequence continues at coordinate 10,430 of NZ_BJXX01000153.1, read as the reverse complement.
AAAACCAATGTACATTCTGGAATTTCTTCTTTTATATAGTTTCGGATAAACGTAATGTCTCTTTTCTTCCATGCCTTTTTCAATGTACGAAACGGCGGGTAATCCGCATGCTCATCAAGAAATGCCAGCACATCCTCTCCTGTTTCTGTCTTATCAATAACCTCTAATAGCTGAATATCATTTTGTACAGGTAACACATAATCTTTATAAAATAAATCAATATGCCCTGATAAATCGAGACTGTTTTTGGCTACATTAAGAAAAGAGGGCTGTCCGAAGAACGGAGACAAGATAACGGACTTGAAATAATTCAATGTCAGCTTGTCGTTAATCTCTTTCTGTTTTACTACGTTATAATAATCATGGATGCATGCTTGCAATTGTTCTAGTTGGTCGTGGTGTTTTATTTCCTTGAGGCGATTCTGGATGTCCTGCAAAGCAGTTTCTGCTGGAGTGTCTGCAAAATATTTGAGGATTTTCTTAGTGGAGTCGGTAATCGTTTTCTTAATAGATGCAAAAGCATCTGAGAAACGATCTTTATTTTTTCCGTATTCTAGATTGTTCTGCAATCGTTTGTAGTCTCTTTCAGCAATACTATATTCATCAATAAGATAGGAAAAAAAGATTTGAGGAAGATATTCTAACGCAACAGGCTCTATTTCCAGCCCACTGTCTGTCTCACGAACAGTCCCCCTGTGTTCGTCAGGAATTATGTTGTTTGTTTCACCGTATGTATACAATCGCTGCAACCCGACCAACGCCATCGACATCAGCCAATCACTTGCATAAAGGCGCAGTACCATACTTCTCTCACCCTCTTACTATATCTATAAAACCCATCCCTTGCGATCTGCGTTTTCCACATCCAAGTTGATACAATAAATGCAAATCTTCCGGATTTCCTTCCAACTGTAATTGCCCCTGATAAGCTGTGAAATAAAGATAGCGATTCAAACCATGTGTTTCTGTGAATACATGATTAGATTCTTTAATGACCTTTTTTCGCATCGTAAGCGGCGTGACACTCAAAGACTCTTGCAATCCTCTTCCTCTGTATTCACGTAAAATCACATCCGCCATATACGCAAAATGCTTCGCAAACTCAGGATGGTCAGGTGCAATCGACTTCTGCTTTTCGTCTTCGATTAGAAGCGGTGACTGTGTCTTTACGATAATAGAACGGCTATGAATCGTTTTCTCCGGTAGCATCCAAACACGTCCACGAATGAGTTCGTACTGTTTGTACTGAAAACGAGGCACTTTCTGCAAGCCGTTATAGAAATGGAACATGAATTCAAAATCCGGAGAACTGAAGGTAAGTACCAGTTCATCAAGATGGATTTCATCTTCTATGAAGCGAAAGTTTTTTAAGTATGGGGCAAAAGTAAACGGCTTTGCTGTTTGGCGCTCACTTTCATAAAGTCTGCGATAATAGTCTTCATTAGACTGACGAAGGCATTCCTTAATCAAAGAAACAATCATCATTCGATAGGAAATGGGAATCACTTCAGTTTTAAAAGAAAAAGCTATTCTCATCCTTTTACACCTCCCTCTACAAATATATCGTGACTTCACAGATGTTAATTAACCAAAAAAAGCAAGCGAAAACACGAAAAAGAGACCCCTTTTTCGGGAAAGTAGTTTGTACATTACCACAAACTATTTACGAAAAGAGGCGACCTCATATGAAACTTCTTCATGTGCTGGAACACCTCGTTTCTGAAGAGGACGTGCAAAAAATTGCAGCCCTTCATGGCTACGCAGGTGAATCACGTCCTCCTTGGGCACCGTATCATGGGAAACGATCAGGAATAAAGCTTCATGTTGCGCTTCTGGAAGCCCCTGATGCCGAAGAAAGTGATCGAAACAACAGGACGACGACACGATAGTTCTATGTTCTAGACACGGGATCTATTCTCGTAGCTGACCGTGCTTATTTTCAAGCGAAACGTATAGATATCTTTGTAGAAAATAAGCAGCCGTTTGTGATTCGGTTAAAGATGAATGTAGCTTCGTCTCGAAAAAAAGCGTTACGACGCTGGAAGCCAGTGAACCCTACGATTATAGGAGACTTCACTTGTCAGTTAAGCACCCCGCAAAAACGTTTCAAACTTCGGCATCGTGTTGTAGAATTCACGAATATGAAATGCTCGTCGTTACAAATCTTTTTAAAATATCACAACCATCTACATATACGCACCAATTCTCCAGTAGGTGGCGGAGCAATTACAGTTAAGACTTACCTTTTGCTATTATTCTCTCAATAATATAAGTATTCCTCCTTAAATTTCTGAAGAAATCATGACAAATCCGGGCATCCTCCTACCTTTTGCTCAAAGTTTATAAAACCCTTAGAAAAATTGACTTGCTGCAGGATGAACTTAAAACTTTATATCCCATTACGTTCAGATAAAACAAAGGACATTACGTTCTTTATTTTGATATGGGACTGACAAAGGATCAGTATTATGCGAAAAAGAAGGGGGCTATCTCCCAAATTGCCACGGCGCTCGGAATCATATGAGCGCTTTTTATTTTATTCTCAACGAGTTGGTAATTCGCTCTCTTTCAGCCTTTTTTAACCCCTTAAAAACCAACTGATAGGAACGGTCAATCATACCGAAAATCTCTTCGGTCGGAATACTGCCGTCCGCTTCGATGGTGTTCCAGTGGCGTTTATTTAGATGGTAGCCAGGCTTAATAGCAGGGTACTGTTCGCGTAAAATCTCACAGACTTCTGGCTCGCATTTTAGACTGATATGCAGGATTCCATCCCGGTTGGAAAGAAGAGCGAACATTTTTCCACATATCTTGAACACATGTATATCCCCACCAAACGGAAAATCTTCGATAGCTCCTTTTTTCTCCAAGCAATAGGTACGAACAGTATGCAAATCCATAATTTGATTCCTGCCTCTCTCATTAGTCTATTATCCTGATATTTACTATTGAGCATTTCAAATTCCATTGCAACTATATTTTGCCGACAAAAACCCGACAAAATACAGGATAGAAAGCAGGACAAAAAACAGGATATTTTGCTGGAATTTTTAAAAACGAGAAAATTGTACGCTAATGCCAAGGAAAATATGCTCCACTTTCCTTGAGAGATGGCGTCAACTCCTGTATCAATGACGTAGCTCTGAGTGCGCTGAATGAACGATGAGAGCCGTGGTCTAATAGGCGCAGAACGGAAGGAGTCCTAGCTCGCATGACGTGAATTGACACGATTGCTAGATGATAACGATCTAACAAAGTTCATGCACACATTTTCGTTATTACCACTAACGGGGCAGAACTATTAGAGTGGGAGAAATGTGTTAGAAGCGGCGGTGACTGTGGAGTGATGCAATGTAAGAACATTGCTAGGGATTTTACGAACGCCGAATCCGTTACGCATGCAGGACCTGTCGTTTGTCGTGTCATCTTTATACCCCACTACGTTCATATAAAACTGGTGACAGGTTATTGCATAAATTTACTCAAAGACTTCTTTATATCCCACTACGTTCATATAAAACATATAATTTATTATAAGAAGATTAATTCTAGTTACGAAGGAGTTTTTAAAGATGAAACGGTACGAATGAGATAAATGTCTTGGAGCGGGTATACTGGAGCAATACATGCATATTGATAATGGGTTTTGCTATAAATGCGATGGAAAAGGGACTCTTCCTTATAATCCAAATAATCAACCGGTATACAAAGATGAGGAGTGGAGTGAACAAGAGCGAATAGAGATAGAACAAGAGCAAGAAATGATAGCACGGGCAGAAACGGAAAATTGGATGGCAGCTAACAATATAGACCCCTTGGATTTCGATTATTAAAGAACTGTATTACCATGCTACCTCAGAGAACGGAGACTTTCCGTTCTTTTTTGTATATGAAAGGTCGTTTACTACAAAAAAGGAGGTGGTAAGACTTATGAAAAATCAAACACAAACTTTAGTTAAAATTATTCGGATAGCAAACGAAGGCTTCCTTTGCAGGCCGTATAAGACCATTGGCGTTTATTCGCATCACGGTGATTTTACGGACATTGTAATTACGAACCTGGCTCAAGAAGTGAGGGCTACTAAGGCGAATATGAACGCGTATCAGTCTGATGAGATGCGCGGCTGCTTCTGCTTTCTGGACGGCTTTGACGAAAAGCAAATCAATCAAGACGGGGAATTATGCTACCGTGTCGGCCATAAGAGAAACATTGGCTATCTTCCAGCAGATGAGCTAGTATTTGTACGCAATGTGAGGCCAGACGGCAAGCAAAAAATCATAGAGGAATATTGGGTGGAGCATAAGATTCCAGACAAAGAAGAACCATGGCTGTATCCCTCGTTTGCAGATATATACGCCTGGATACAAATGCCGCTTTCTCTTGCAGTAGAACGGCTTCAAGAACATACCCGTATCAATGGAACCACAAAAGAAATTGTCAGCGAGATTTATCTCAGAGAAGAACAGGTCAATCGCATGGTTGTGGAAACCCATACCAGCACATTATTCAATAAAATAGGTAGACAACTGTTATCTCTTATCAAAAAAGAGAAGTAACAGCCGCCATGTATTCTTCGTGAGTAGTGTATGAACAACAGAAGGGAAAGCCAGAAATGCCGATAAATAGTATAAGAGGCCATAGTCTAGAGAAAGAGGGGATATTTCTATGAAAAAGAATCGGTTAAATATGGCGTTAGGTGTAGCTGCGCTTTCCCTTTTGTTGATGACCGGCTGTAACGATCAGGAACCGGCCCAATCCAAGGACGCTAACGCACCAGCAGCTACCCAATCCACAGCAAGCGAGGAGAAGCGGGTTCCGCTCAAGGATAAGAATGGGGTTGAAAGCACGTACTACGTTGGTACAGTCAATGAGTCCGGCCAACCGGAGAGCGAGCAGGCAAAAGAGTTTACCAATGACGGACAGCTCATCTATGAAGGGTCCTGACTGGAGGGCAAACGAAATGGTTTTGGCGTTGAGTACGAAGATGGTAAGAAAGTGTATGAAGGAGAATGGCTGAACGGCAAACGGCACGGCCAGGGAACGGAATACTGGAAGACGGATGGCTCTGTGAAATGGAGCGACTCTGGAGTAACGGGAAGAAAGTACGGTAAATCGTGAGAGGGCAATTTAGTGGTATTTATTTGGTGAAAGTTCTTTTATCAAGATTCTAAAACCTGCATCTTTTATACGTTTTTTGCGTATAGAGAACAAACTACAAAGGAGATGAGGATAGAAATGAAGAAACTGAAGCTAACTTGGATGGAGCGTATGTTTTTATTCTTCGCATCATTATTTTTTGGCATACATTTTTCAACAGATCTAGGGACCGCCCTTTTATTCTCAATTCTCAGCGCAACTATCCTTTTCCCACTTTATCGCTATAGTAGACTGCACGAGCAGATTTCCAATAGGTAATACTTTTCACTGGCCGCTTGTGAGCGGTCTTTTTTTACGCCCGCATTTGTACAATGGTAGCAAGAAAAGAGAGAGAAGAAAAAGGCTATTGAACTGACTTACCCGCATCGTCATTCCACACGTTAGCTTATAAGCTGTCTTTTGTGGATATTCTGTCGAACGTATCATTGCGTGGCTGGATAGCAGTATGCGTCTTACAGATTTTGGTAATCACGAATTGAGCCTTATGGATTAGAACCAGATAGCTGCCGTTGTAGAGAAGTATTATGAGAATCTAAAGTTTCGTGACGAGTTGCATGAGCGCTTTCTCAATGAGTTTCCGAAACGCTGCGTAATCGGACCAAAGAAATTGGAAGAGGCCCTGCATTGGTATCAAGTATAATGGTTGAGTTGCTGCGGAATGTATGTAGATTGCGAAATATGGTTCTATTGGTGTCTTTCAAATATAGTCTGGAAATAACTTGTAATAACCTGCAGGCAATGATAAAATTCCATAAAAGTAAAATATAGTCATGCAATGACGCAATTTCTTTATTCAAGGAGGTAAGTATCATTCTTCAGTTCATTCGTTTTGCTGGAAAAATTGTTGATTGGGTTGTATTTGCGGTACTCCTGTTGTTATTGGCAGCACATATTATGTATCGAATTTTAATTGCATCGGATATACCTGTAGCTGTTACACAGACTGATTTTGAATTTTTCATTAAGTTCTCCGCTGTCGTCTTTGTTCTTTTTGCTGGATATTTCGTAGTTAATTTTAAGAAAAATAATGGTTTGAAGTTGTATATCATGGTAAGCGTATTGTTTATAAGTTTGGCATATTGGGCCAAATCGCTGTATATGACACTAACCTATACAGATGTAGAGCTGCTGGTGTATAGCGATTCGTTAGGTTTGCTTGTCACAGTTCTGATTGGTCTGGCATTCTTCTTAAAATTAAGCTGGAATCTACGCAAACAAAAAGTCCAACCTCACTAAGAGGCTGGACTTTTCTTTTTGATGAATTACGGCTTTGGTACAGTAACAAGGCTTAGAACGATGGAACCAACCGTAGCTGCCAATGCATCCCAGATCCAGCGGTTGCTATCGGTTGCAGTGCTTTGTCCGGAATCAATGACGGATGTTCGAGAAGAAATGCTTCGGCAAGCCTCCACAATTCCGTCTGGTAGGACAGATTCATAATCCAGCGCTACATCTGCTACTTCGCCTGGAACGACGTGTCCAACAATTTCAATTGCCAGGGATAAGTCACTTACAAGGAAAGAGTAACCCAGGCGCGATCGATACTGTGCCTTTGCAATACGAGCAATTTCCAAGGCATTAGTAGGGTTCCGATTCAACAGCCATTTTAAGTTATAGCCATTTTTGATACGGATAAATCCAAATTCGAATGCCATTTCCACCGCGTACCCCATGCAATTTACCGATACAAATTCAGCCATAGTAGAAGCCTCCTAATTTTGTTTGTATTGAGGAGACGAAAGGGATGCAGGGGGGAAAAGGACCATCCCTATCCATTTCCCCTTGTTTCGTTTTCCTGTATATAAAAGAGAAGTAAGCTGTCCTTTTGGCAACCCTTTGCAAAAAAATTAAAAATAATAGCGTTCCTCAAGAGCGCCGGTCCCTTCCTTCTATTTGATTCAAAAAATCATAAAAGCCGGGAGTTGATTCCAAATTATAATGCTGAATCGCCTCGATGAGTTTTACGCTTAATTCCTGGGCTAAGTCCTCGCGTTCCTGTACAGAGGTTTGATATAAAGAGGCCTGTAGCTTTGGCCTAAACGCCTCAATGACACGAGCCAGGGACTCCTTATTGTCCGTCTGCGCTTCCTTGACTAATTCCGGTAGATCAATCGTTGTATACACCCTTATTTCCTCCTATATAGCTGCGAATTTTGCTGAGAGCTTTCTTTCTTGTTTTCCCTATGGCTTGGTGAGACAGGCCCACTTTCCGAGCAATCGATCGGTCGCTCATATCATGAAGATAAGCAAGGTCTAGTATTTCTTTTTCCTTATCCGTAAGGGTTCGTAGGGCTTTTATTAATGAAGACCGGCTTATGTTTTCTTCTAAGGTGTCATGTTTGCTGCTGATTAGGTCATCCATCTCCGCATCAGGTGATGCAATCAAATCAACCATCGTAACACCCGCGTCCTCTGAAGATATTCCAATCGGCTTGTCCAGGATGAGGGCGTATCGCTGATTATGTTTGCGATTTTTCTTGTCGTAATCAATGGCCCCATAGTAAAGAATGGTCGAAAGAAAATTGATAATGCGAATGCGTTGATAAAATTTTTTAAAAGCGTGATCCAATGCTTTTTGGTTTTCTCTGGTCGGTGAAGTAACCGCCTGTATAAAAAGAGTAAGATGTGCCTCCTCTTTTAGAAAGTTCTTTAATACAGGATTTGAAAACGACTTGGAGTGCTTGGAGATAAATTTTTGAATGCTTGGACTGTATTTAAAAGAAGAAAAACACAACACCAATCATCCTCCTTTTATTATACAAAGAGGAATTTTCTGTAAAAACAGCAACCGCAAATAGGAACTTATGTTCTTGTTTATATTACTATTTTATTACATTCCAGGAAGTAAAGAAATAGGTTTCCATAGGTATTACGAATTCCTCTTTATGTGATAGAGAATCCATTGGCCCTATAAACACAGCAACTCGTTCCAATGGGACTCATAACAAAAAGGAGGGGTAGTATGCCTGATATGACAGCGGTTCAGCGGGTAGCTGAATCCCAATATGTTTTCGGCATTCTCTTTATTTTCTTGTTTTTGGCTGCTGCTGCAGCGGGCGTATGGTTGTATAAAAACCTACTAAAAGAAAATGACGAAAGAGAACAGAAGATTATAGAGATGCACGAAAAAAGAGAACGGGATTTGTTAGAAATTAACCTTGATTATAGAAAGGAGAGCCAGGAACGGGAGAAAAAACTTCTCGAACATCTGGAAAAAACCACGCAAGCCCAAACAGAAATGTCGAGAACCATAGAAAAAGTACAGGGGATTCTTTCCGCCTTGGAGTTGAGCGTAAAAGAGGCCCGCTTGGAGATTACCTATTTGAAGAAAGGAACCGGCCATGAATAAAATCGTCGCGTTAGGGGCCGGACATGGGCTGCCTGATCCTGGCGCTTGCGGTTTTGTAAAAGAATATGAGATTGTTATGCAGATAGTTCGGAAGGTACAACCAGTATTGGAACGTCACCATGTTATCGTCGTGCTTACTCGTACAGCAGCTACCTCGTTATCTAACGCAAAAGACCTTTCTCAAAATAAAAGGGAGGATTTAGAGAATCGTGTTATGAAAGTGAATGAATCTGGAGCCGAATTCATGGTTGAATTTCATATGAATGCAGGCGGAGGTACTTTATATCCCACTACGTTCAGATAAAACTATTGAATGCTTGATTTTCTGAGAGGATCGGAACTCCTTTATATCCCACTACGTTCAGATAAAACGAACAATTTAAATCTCGAAGGCATTCACTGGGTAATCGCCTTTATATCCCACTACGTTCAGATAAAACGCAAGAGGAAAGTGACTCAGCGCTTGCTTCAATACATCTTTATATCCCACTACGTTCAGATAAAACAGAGACGTACGCAAGCGGTGGCTCTTTTTCTGAGGAAGCTTTATATCCCACTACGTTCAGATAAAACAGGAGGAGCAGGAGGAACATCCGGTGGCGCGTCTACTATCTTTATATCCCACTACGTTCAGATAAAACGCTTGTAAACCTTATTTTGCTATGTCATTACGGTGATCCTTTATATCCCACTACGTTCAGATAAAACTCCTTCAACTTGCGAATTTCCTTGATGATGTCACGGCTTTATATCCCACTACGTTCAGATAAAACCGAAGACGTGACAAAGCTGGCCGGTCTAAAAATTCACCTTTATATCCCACTACGTTCAGATAAAACAAGTATCGAAGCACACCATTTAAATCGTATTTAACTACTTTATATCCCACTACGTTCAGATAAAACAATACGAGTAGTGCTGAAATCTTTGATGAGGAAGCGTCTTTATATCCCACTACGTTCAGATAAAACAGTTGGACAAGTCTATGGACCATCTTTGCGGCAAGTGTCTTTATATCCCACTACGTTCAGATAAAACCGTGATATTGCGAAAGAGATTGGTGTTTCTTCTTCCTTTATATCCCACTACGTTCAGATAAAACGAAAATCCATGCCGGCTACTTCAAATCCATGAACATCTTTATATCCCACTACGTTCAGATAAAACAGTTGCGCCGGATATGACGATTGAAAGAAAAACACGTCTTTATATCCCACTACGTTCAGATAAAACTCTACAGAGAACATAGCCTCGTCAACTATGACAATCTTCTTTATATCCCACTACGTTCAGATAAAACTACAGTCCGGCTAGAAAAATCTCACCACCAAGTCCACTTTATATCCCACTACGTTCAGATAAAACTCTATCCGCTTCTTTTGGACTGAAACCGGCTTCGCGTCTTTATATCCCACTACGTTCAGATAAAACCCTTTGCGAGTAGGTTCAGGTGCTTTGCCTGTGCGAACTTTATATCCCACTACGTTCAGATAAAACTTCTCGCCTTCTACGGTTCCGTTCCTCTCTGCTCACTTTATATCCCACTACGTTCAGATAAAACCATCCTCACTCCCCTCATCTTCATCCAAAAGGTCTTTCTTTATATCCCACTACGTTCAGATAAAACGGTCAATGCGACTTTCAAGCCGACGATAATTAAAACTTTATATCCCACTACGTTCAGATAAAACTGCATTTTTTTCATGTCCTGCCACATCATGAAACGCTTTATATCCCACTACGTTCAGATAAAACTCCGGGAGATATCGCTTATCTGGAGTACCCGAAACCACCTTTATATCCCACTACGTTCAGATAAAACCTCGCGCATGAAACGCAACTCCCCGCTATTCTCCGTCTTTATATCCCACTACGTTCAGATAAAACTATATATAATAATGATGTTTTCCCAAAGCATATCAA
>NZ_BJXX01000152.1 GCF_007991215.1 Aneurinibacillus danicus | reverse complement strand
GCAAGGGTGCCCGAAAAGCTTTCAAAGAAAAGCTGACTTTATATCCCACTACGTTCAGATAAAACTACTCTTGTTTGTAATGTTTCTGCTCGAATTTATGACTTTATATCCCACTACGTTCAGATAAAACTACGAAATCATCCGTACCAATCAAGGAACGTTCATCTTTATATCCCACTACGTTCAGATAAAACTCATCCTCGCAGGTAGCTGCCTTCCATGCCACTTGCCTTTATATCCCACTACGTTCAGATAAAACCACCGATAAATCCGAGCACAAATCCACTTAATGCTACTTTATATCCCACTACGTTCAGATAAAACTTGGACAGGGAAGTCCCTTCCGAGTGGCCGGATGCTCTTTATATCCCACTACGTTCAGATAAAACAGGGTTAAATGGTAGGTTATATTGTCTGGGATTTTCTCTTTATATCCCACTACGTTCAGATAAAACAATAATTTCAATGAAACAAAGAAAGAGCTGATTGAAACTTTATATCCCACTACGTTCAGATAAAACTCGAAAGACACTAGCGCTTCCATTCAGTTGCAAATCCTCTTTATATCCCACTACGTTCAGATAAAACTGACTTCACTTTCCGTCTCCTTCTCTTTCTTGTTGACTTTATATCCCACTACGTTCAGATAAAACAGGGGACAGGAGTAAAAATCACATCCCAAAAGTGACGACTTTATATCCCACTACGTTCAGATAAAACCATCTTTCAGGTTATATGTCTGCCTGATCCCCATATAACTTTATATCCCACTACGTTCAGATAAAACTAATGTATTCTGGACTATCAAATAAATCTAAGTCAGCTTTATATCCCACTACGTTCAGATAAAACTGATAGCCAGTTTGCTCGCATTTGCGATATACTTCTGACTTTATATCCCACTACGTTCAGATAAAACGTAGCCTTTGATCTGCGCTTCCAGCTTCGGCTCTCCTTTATATCCCACTACGTTCAGATAAAACGTTGACGCAAGGACGCAACACACCGGAAATGGCCGACTTTATATCCCACTACGTTCAGATAAAACTATTCGGCATGCCGCTGCGCCTCGGTAAATACAATCCGTCTTTATATCCCACTACGTTCAGATAAAACCTGGAAAGGCAGCGTCATCATGACCTCGACCGACATCACTTTATATCCCACTACGTTCAGATAAAACCCCTAAAAACAAAATGGACAAAATCCTTTATTTATCAAGCCTTTCACGTCCCAACAAACTAACCAAAAATTCACTTTTTGCAGTAAACCGACAATTCTATTTTTCATACTCCACAAAAAAAGCACAAAAACCTTGCTACACAAGGCTTTGCGCTTATTTTATCAAAAACTAGCTTCACTGCAAAGCATCCACTTTCCCCCAATCAAACGAAACAGCGTAGACTCCTTTCCCCTTTTCAAAAGCTGCATGTCAACGAACGTCACAGCCATCCAGACGGACCAAACTGATACTTCTTCAATCAGAAATAACTAAACACAACATGGAGTGCATAAGTCCCTACGCCAGGCCCATCTTATCAAAAAGATTAAAACCAAAAATAAAGGGAGCATTGAACAAAGCGAAAGAAACCTCTGCCTTCAAGTAATTTAAAATAAACGAATACATAAAACAAAAAGGAACCTCCGATATTGGAAGTTCCTTTGCCGATTTTGGTTTACTTTATCAAACTTGAGCGCCAACGGTTTACATTCGTTACACTTGGCGTGCTGCTTAATCACGGAAGCAAATTCAATTCCGCCCAGTGCGGATGTGCCTCGAGACGCCGTTCCATGTCACGGAACGCTCTGAGCGAGCGACTCAGCTTACTGTAGGCGTCGCCCCCCTCACTCCAGCCCTGAAAGCCAATCATTCCATTAAAACCGATCTTTTTAAGCTGCCCAAGCAACGCGAAATTGTCCAACTCGCCTTCGTCCAATGGCTCGATAGTCGCAATATCTCCAAAACCGTGCGGATTCCTGCGGCTACCGGACAGGTTCACCTGCTTCAGGTACGGCGCTACCGCTCCCAGTATAGCCGGCAGGTTTGTCCCATCGACAGCATACCAGTGGAAGCCACAGAACACGATCCCCAGATTTGGATGATTCAGCCGGCGACACAGTCGCAATGCATCTTCGTGCCGCTCGATCCAGAAGGATAAGTGCGTATAAAGCAGGATGTTGATGTTTCGCCGTTCGCAAATCTTGAGTGCCTTTTCCAGCCACTTCACCGCGATGTCATCACCTGCCGGGTCTGAAGGTCTTATATTCCTTCCTACGGATTGGATCGCCAGCTCAACAGTCGAACACCCCTCGAGAGACCCCAACAACTTCAGGATGCCCTCATTTCTCGGATGGTTCTCGCCTAATGAGAGATCCAACACGACATACACACTCGCGACGTCCAGCCCATATTTCTGCTTGACGCTGCTAAGCTTCGCCGCGTCCCGCCACCGCTCTCCGTGCCAGATAGACAAATGCATTGCATCGTACCCGATCTCTTTCAGCATCTCGCACCGTGCCTCGAAGCTGTAAATTCCCATTGAGTTGTAGAAAGAAAAATCCATTGCATAAACGCGGTAAGCCATCGTTACCAGTTCCTCCTTTTCAGCGAATACATCAATGCCAAGTAAATACGTCCTCTACATTTCCATTTTAATATATCTAAATTTATCGATATACCATTTTAAAAAAAATTTCACTTAATCATGTTCAACCCTGTCGACAGTTGTCTTTAAAAACCACTTTACGCCTGAAACATCGCTATATTTGTATATCTGAATTTATCGATTTATTTAAGTCTTATTATATCGTTTATTCACGATATGTCAAATTGTTTATTATATAATCTCTTTTAGCAGCGGTTATTTGAGTACGGTAATGGAGGGAAAGCATATGCCTCTTTATCATTGTACAACGACATAACCTTTCCTAATACTTAAAAAAAGACCGCTCCCCCGGAACGGCCCCTTCGCTCATCTTCTGACACTTTGTCTTGCTAAGCTAGTTCCCTTGATTATAGCATTCAGCCTGCCTTTCGCTTCCTCGATGTCCATATCAATTTGAGTTAACATATACATCCAGTCCCTCGTTTGCTTTCTCATATGATAGAAAATAATGGGTTTTTCATGTCTAAGAACAGTCATTACTTCTATAATCGGAGAGTTCTTATCAATTGCTGTCTCTCTTACAAGTTCCCTTAAAAAACTTGTAAAAACAAATAGATTTTTAGGATGATCCGGATAATTTTCTAAAAGTACAAAAAAATCGTTTACTGAATCACTAATGCTTTCACCATACTCTTTTTTGCTCACGTATATTCCTCCTGGTAACTGGCTGGCATATCTTAAAAATAAAAGCCCCTATAGTTTTGCGTCCTTACCTTTCGATAAGTTTGCCTTTTTCATTAGGAATATATTAACACTAAAATCAGGGTAGAAACATGTATAAAGCCCTGCACTGCAAAAATTGCACCTCTTCGACAAATGACTCACAGACCACTCTATGCGCTTTGTCAGCTGTCGAATCTCTTCTTCCTTAAGACTTTTCTTTTTCTCCAGGGAAAGGTCTCTTTTTTTGCAACCTCTCAGCATCACTTTCGTATAGAAAGGTGTAATCCCCCTTTACTCTGCCCCTTGCCGATGACAGCCGACAGGGGCAGCTTTTGCAACTTTCCCCTGCTTTTCTACGTAGGAGATAGAAGCCAACGTTTTACTCTGACTTGCCCCTCCCTGCGAGGGGTCTTTTTTTAGTGTAGGAAAATTTATCGCAACCGAACGCTATAATATCTCATAGCTTCCAGACTCCCTACTGCTTCAAAAACGTTTTGACCTATTAGCATCCTGAGCCGATATTCCAAAAATTCATCGCCCACATATTGTTCCAAGCTCCCTAAAGCTTCTCCAATAACTCTCGCCGCTTTCACAAAATCCTTTTTCTTCTGCTTACTATGAAGTTCCTGAGCCGCCTGGATAACATGCGGGTCAAACCACTCTTCTGTGATGCTCTGCACGTATCCATTTTTCCAAATACGCAGCACTTCATTTGTGTCAGCCAGACGAAGCCATTCTTCAGCAAGTCTTTTCCTATCCTGTAAAGACAACAACTGATTCAGCCTACTCTTCTCATAAATAGCCTGTAACTTTTCCGGGACAATTTCCCCTGTATGTAGAACAGTATATGTCAATTCTGCCTGATTAAAATATGCCGCATGAGCTTTCGTAGCATTGATGACAGTAATATCATTTGCTTTCTCATTCAATAAGTACAAAACAAATCGTAATCCAGTTTGTTCATGAGCGTTTTCTCCTGTCCAAATCGTGATGGGTACATCTGAAGGAATGGAAGAAATTTCACCGAGAGCATTCTGAAAACACTGTATATAATGCGTAGCATCCTCCTCACTGTAGCGAAAATGCTTGGTAAACCATTCTTTTCTCTCCTTCCTCCCTTCTTCCGTGTGCAATTGCCATACAGGACCAATAGAGAACAGGCTGGAAAACGTAATCACCTTCTCTTCCTGATTTACCCCTAACCCCTTAAGCGCCGCTCTGAGACATCCAGAAGCAGAATCACCAAAAATAATATGTACCTTTTTATGCAGTCCGTTCTCTTCGTTATGCATCTGATTGGCTTTGTAATTCAGAATTCGCTTATATATCTCGCTTACATCGGTAAAAAATTGTTCCTGGCTGTATTGCGTTTCTTCCACCAGGTTCACTCTCAGGAATATATGATACAGCAAGGTTTTTGCTTCTTTTTCCGTTAAGCCATCTATCATTTCCCGCAGGTTTTCTATCATTGTTTTATCATTCCTTTCTACATCGCAAAGAAGCTGTCATCTCGGGCTATTTCTCTACTCTTACTATTGTAAGGTAGTTTTGAGTATGTTTCAAAAATATACCTTTACAAACGTTGAATTGGACATGAGTTTTGACACATAAAAAATAGCACCATTCACCGATCAAATAGATCAAGCAAAGCGGTGCTGAAAACGAAGGTTTTATTTAAGCTGCTTGTTTTTCTTTTTTTATATTCGAAAGTTTGATTGGCTTGAGTAACAAGGTCATCAAAGTACCTAATACTACAAAGATTAACCCGTAATGGAAAACGCTATGCAGCGCATCAACTAATGTAGATTTCAGAACAGGTAAAATCATTTGCTGCATGCCTTGCGGAATTTTTGCAAGTGTCTCAGGACTAAGCAACATCGAATATAGTCCTTGTGGTGAATGCTGAATCATGCCTTCAAATTGTTCGACCATACCATGAGCCTGTGGCGGAAGTTTTTCCAAAGTAGGAACTAATTGTTCTGTTAATAAATTAGACGAGCGATGGTTCATAATGGCTCCTAAAACGGTCATTCCGAATGTCCCACCGATTTGTCGGAAAAATTGACTCGACGAAGTAACAACACCTAATTGTGACTTAGGAAAACTCTCTTGAAGAGCCAGGGTAAGAACTGGCATCACAAGTCCCATTCCTAAACCAAGAATAGCCATAAAGCTCATGGCAACTAATTTAGTGGTGTCAATTCCCATCGTGGATAGCAACCAGAATCCTGCTGCCATAACAATCATACCCACCACAACTTGTGTTTTCACTCCAATTTTCCGAACGAGCCACCCACCAAGAATACTCATCAGCATCATAGACAGCATCATAGGTAACATCATCGTTCCAGATTGGGAAGCACTCATCCCAATAATACCTTGCATGAATAGCGGAACAAACATAATGGCTCCAAACATTCCCACTGACATTAGGAACCCGATTCCGTTTAAAACAGAGAACGTTCTGTTTTTAAACAAGTGCATAGGAAGAATCGGTTCACTTGTTTTGGATTCAATAATACAAAAACTAATGAGAAATACGGCAGCAAGGGCGAACAAAGAAATGATTTGCCATGAAGCCCAAGGATAGTCTTTCCCCCCAAAAGTCAAGGCAAGAAGTAAACTGACGACACCGACAATCATCGTAAACATACCAGCGATATCAAATTTAACAGGTCCTTCAAGTTTTTTATTTTTTAGTCCCACACTAATGAGAATGACAGCAACAATACCTACAGGCATATTGATATAGAACACCCATCTCCAGTTGGCTGCATCAACAATCCAGCCACCCACTTGCGGACCGATAATGGAAGAAAGTCCAAATACGGCACCAAAAACCCCTTGCCATTTCGCTCTCTCGGCACCTGTGAAAATGTCCCCAATAATCACCATAGCCATCGGCATCATTACACCACCGCCGATTCCTTGCAGACCACGGAAGATAATGAGCTGGGTCATGGAATTCGCCATACCACAAAGTGCGGAACCGATCATGAAGATAATAATCCCTGTGACATAAACGGATTTTCGACCAATTAAATCGGCTAATTTACCTGCGATTGGAACAACGGATGTAGACGAAAGCATATAGGCTGTTGTAAGCCATGTCATCAAACTAAGACCACCGAGTTCACCGACGATTCGAGGCATCGCAGTTCCTACAATGGTATTATCCAGCGATGCAAAAAGCATGGCGACTAAAAGACCTACGATTAAAATCCCGCGATGTTTTGTACTTTCATTGTCTTGTTCAATGGGTTTTATTTTCGGTTTCGATATTATTTTTTCTTTTATCATGCTATATAACTCCATTTTCTTATTAACATTCATTTAATTAATGTCTTCTACGGTAGATGCAATTCGAGCCAATTTCTCATAAATCTTCACTAAATTTTCCAATTCCTCCGACTCTAAATGTTTAAGATAATGGGAAATCGTTTTAAAACGCCTTTGTTTGGCTTTTTGTAAAACTTCTTTTCCTTTCTCCGTTAAATGGATAAAAACAACTCTGCGGTCATTTTCATCTCGGTCTCTCATAACCAATCTGTTTTTATGCAACCGTTCAATCATGACTGTGATTGCACTTGGCTTTACACCCATTTCTGAAGCAATTTCCGTGACCATAAATTTTTCTTTCTTCGAAAGGAGATGGAGAATATAAAATTGTGGTCCTGTTAAACCTAATTCTGTATCCTCGGATAATTTAGGTCCTAATTGACGCATAAATGAGACATAAGCCTGCTCTAATCTTTCTATTTTCTTATCAAAGTCGCCCATATGACATCCTCCTTCATAGCACTTGTTACTTATATATTTCAATTATTAAAATGATAATCATTTTATATATTAAATAATAAAATATTTAACGTATTTAAATATAAAACATGATTAATGAAAAAACAACCTAATATTTATCAGGAAAATTTTGTTCATCATGTGCACCGTATTCCATATCAGCCACAAACTAAAATGGATCCTTGGAGACATCTTCAAAACGATCACTCTTGAACATCTCCAGAAACCACAGGCTTTGATCACCGGTGTTCTGGATGTAGTGCCCGAAGGCGAACGGTGTATATCCTACATCACCAGCCCGATAATTGAAAGTTCGGGCCGTGCCATTGGCCGCAAAAACGGTCATACGTGCCGTACCCGATAGGTAATACTGCCACTCGTCGTTATTTGGGTGCCAATGCATTTCCCTCATTCCTCCCGGCTTTACTTCTACCAGCGCGGCCGCGATTCTAGTCGAAATGGGAAAGTTGGTGGAGTCGACTATACGCACCGTCCCGTCCGGAGTTACGATCGGTTCCTGCGCAAGCAGCCGGTATGTAAAAGTCTTTGGCACAGTACCGTAGGGATCTGATACCTTTTGACTTTCAATCGGACCGGGTACGTTTGCTTGAAAAATGTATCGCTGTTTTTTCGGGATATGGGCAAAGGCACTTTCTGGTACACCAAAATTTGCCGCCAGTACGTCCTTCGGTGTGTGTGCGAACCAATCGGTGATGGAAAGAGTATTTAGGTCGGAGAAATTGCCGTCGCCAAATACGAGAAGGAACTCGCAGCCTTCCTCCAGTCCTTGAATCGAGTGCGGAATTCCGGGAGGGAAGTACCACAAATCCCCAGGACCGACATCTGCTATGAAATTCCGTCCTGGTCTACTGCTGTTGTACGCGCCCGGCCTAAAATCATGCAGGACCATTCCGCTTGCTGATGCCAATGTAACTCACGCACACCACCCGGCGTCAGAGCCATGTTCACCCCCGCTAGTGTGGTTGCAACAGGCAACTCTCTGACCGTCACTTCCCGTGACCAGCCGCCGTGATTTAATTGCATATGGGTATCGGAGAAAGAGAACTTCAGGTTGGGGATCGTTCCGGCGTCAGTGGCCGGCGGAACGAGCATGTCGGGATTTTCGAGGTCCCTCATAACGTCCCGCGGACCGAAATCGGGCGCGCCGGCACCATCATTTCTTATCGGCTGCGGTACTTTACCGCTCTTTTCTTCTTTCAGCCTGTCAATTTACGCTAACAATCTCATCCCTTCTCACAAAATAATGATAAAAAACCACCTGCTTGGGAAGAATAGTGAGTACCACAAAAACCATTAACCAACGAGGTGGATACTCTCATGATATCCAAATTTTGAACAGATAATGAAATATTTACAATCAAGGATTCCGTTTTACAACATGTTCTGACGTTTATCTGGCTGACCTTTCAAAAGTGGAAAATCTTTAACATCTTTATCAAGCAGAAATAATATATTTTCCATTAAACGCTTTTCTGTAGATGTGACAATTGGCCAACAGTCATCAAAATTGACTTCTGTCGACTAAACAAATAAAGGTACTTGAAAAAAGGAAAGGAAGTATAAAGTGCCGTTCTGGCAAATTTATGCTTCCTTTCACATACGGGTTTTTCGGTTATTCCGGATTCGCCAATTTTACCGGTACGGCATTGCCGATTTGCCTTCCTATGGACATAGTATTGCTGTAATAAATATAAGCCGTAAGGAAACGTCTGAACATACAGTAGAACCATCCCCCTGTATCCGGGGCATGGTCGTGACAAATAAGGACCGTCTCTATGCGTATGCGTACTGCTTTTCACCCGCTAAGCCAAGCGTCCGCGCTGTTGAAGTATGAATTTCGTGCAAAAGCTCTGGGTTTTCCACTAGTGACACACCATAAGAAGGAATCATTTCTTTTATTTTCGGTTCCCACGCTTTTAGATGTTGCGGGAAGCATTTTTTTATGACCTCAAGCATGACGAAAACGGCGGTAGAAGCACCCGGAGAAGCGCCGAGCAATGCCGCAATCGAGCCATCAGCGGCACTAATAACTTCCGTACCGAATTGAAGCGTTCCTTTGCCGGCGGCAGTATCTTTGATCACTTGCACACGTTGGCCCGCTACCACGATATCCCAATCTTCGCTTCTAGCGGTCGGGATAAACTCGCGCAACTCTTCCATGCGCTGTTCTTTCGACAACATAACCTGCTGAATCAGGTATTTGGTCAATGGAATGTTTTTTGCGCCAGCTGCCAACATCGTTAACACATTATCCGGTTTTACGGAACCTAACAAATCAAACATGGAGCCGTTTTTTAAAAACTTCGGTGAGAAGCCGGCAAACGGTCCAAAGAGCAACGTTTTTTTATTGTCGATATACCTTGTGTCCAGATGCGGAACAGACATTGGCGGAGCGCCAACCTTCGCTTTCCCGTATACTTTTGCATGATGCTGCGCTACAACATCCGGATTGTTACACACCATAAACAGTCCGCTTACCGGGAAGCCTCCAATATGTTTTCCTTCAGGAATACCCGATTTTTGCAGTAAAGGCAGGCTTCCTCCACCGCCGCCGATAAAGACGAATTTTGCAGTATGGCGTTCGACGGCACCGCTCTCGAGATTCCGCACTTTCAATTCCCAGGAGCCGTCGCTCGTACGTTTAATATCATCAACATGATGTTTGAATTTGATATCGACGTTTTTGCTCTTTAAGTGGTCAAACAGCATGCGCGTTAAAGCGCCAAAGTTGACATCAGTTCCAGAGTCGATTTTTGTTGCCGCTATAGGTTCATTCGATTTACGGTCTTTCATAATAAGCGGAATCCATTCCATCAGTTTTCGAGGGTCATCGGAAAACTCCATCCCTTGGAACAGAGGATTGTTTGACAACGCTTCAAAACGTTTTTTTAGAAACGTTACATTTTTTTCCCCCTGTACTAAACTCAAATGAGGCAATGGCATGATAAACTCCTGCGGATTACGTATCAGATTGCTTTTTACAAGATAAGACCAAAACTGTCTTGAAATCTGAAACTGTTCATTAATTTTTACAGCTTTGCTAACATCTATGGATCCGTCCGGTTTTTCGACGGTGTAGTTAAGCTCGCACAATGCCGAATGCCCCGTTCCCGCATTATTCCATTCGTTAGAACTTTCCTCTCCTGCGTTTGCAAGCCTCTCAAACACTGTAATTTCCCAATCCGGTACTAATTCTTTCAGCAATGTTCCCAAAGTCGCACTCATGATTCCGGCACCAATTAAGATAACGTCTGTTCTAGTTTGTCTGTTACTCATTTTTACCGTCCTTATACCCTAAGATTTGCAGAAAGGATGCAGTCGCTCCTGCTTAGGCACTACAGCAAGCCAGGCGCGACCCAGTCACACACCTTTTCTGGATCAATTATAACCCTATCATAGTGTATCACTATTATTTATAGATTAAAAATATTTTTTACTATTATATGATAATTATAAGCTAGTGAACTACCCGCCACCTATGCTTCGCTTAGAGGTGGGGCTTCTAAGGTAATCGCACCTAACGGTACGAAATTTACTTAGCTATCGAGCCTGTTCCATGCTCTATTTATGATTATGCTAACAGTCGCAGTCCTTCACGCTTGATATTGATAGAAGCATTCCAATCACGGTCTGCCACAAAACCACAATCACAGCGAAATATACGCTCAGAAAGAGATAGAGACCCCTTTACTTGACCGCAACATGAACAAGTTTTGGATGATGGAAACCACTTATCTTGATAAGCTTTTTCCCCTGCTCCTCTAACTTGTATTGGAGAAATGTCGTGAACATGCCCCATGCATGATCAGCAACACTTTTGCCGAAATTGAGGGCTTGGGACATTCCCTTCATGAATTCCTTTGGATCTTCTCCTTTACAGGAAGACATCCATGATGCAGCGATCAACTATACAGCGTAACGAAGCGTTTGGATGTTCATCCGCCGAATAGGGTTCCGCTCCGTTACAAAGAGTGCCTCGCAGTTATCTTCCCGACTATCCCAATACTAAGTTGAATTCCTTACTATCCTAAGGATCCGACTTTTTTAAAAGAGGGTTCTTAACAGTTATAAAAATTGACCAGTATCTATCCTGGTGGAATTTTTTCCCTTAACCTGCTTTAACGTCGCTACTATAAGAAAACTAACAATCACTAATAAGAGCCATGAACTCACCTTTCCTAGATGAACGAAATTCCATGCATCGGTTTGGTTTGGATATTCCCAAGCTCCAAAGAACGTTGCGATATTTTCGGCTATCCATATAAAAAATCCGATGAGCACAAAAGAAAGTGCGAGTGGCATACGGTAACGAGTTCCATCAATCTCGTATGTGACCCATGATTGCCAAAAGATGATAATTACAAGTCCAGATAACCACCAACGAACGTCAATCCAATAATGGTGGGTGAAAAAATTCAAATAAATCGCAGCTGCAAGTGGTACAACTACCAAAAACGGTGGCCACTTAACCAGTTCAACCTTAAGCCTCCTCCATGCCTGGCAAAGATAACTCGCTACACTTGCGTACATGAATCCGCTATACAAAGGCACTCCAAAAATTTTGAAATATCCTTCCTCTGGATAAGACCAGGAGCCCATATGTACCTTGAAAAGTTCAAGAGCAAGTCCAATAAGGTGGAACAATGTGATAACCTTTAGTTCATCCCGTGTTTCAAGCCCAGAACGCACCATCCACCACTGCATCAGAAGGCAGATGATGAGCAGCCAGTCATACCGTGGCAGGAAGGGAAGTGGCATGATTTGTGTAAAAGCCAAAGAGGCAAAAATAACGACAGGAAACAAACATGATAGGGCCTGCTCCCAACCAAAACGAACGAGTTGTTTTAGTGCTCTCATGATTTGTGCCTCCAAAGTTTTTTTCTGAATATAGGTAAGTCCTGCCTTTTTTCCTTTCAATGTTAAATATTCCTACAATATTATAATCTTAGGTATCTTCATCACTTTTGTATTCTAAAATATCTCCAGGCTGACATTCTAAAGCCTTACATATAGCCTCTAAAGTTGATAATCGAATCGCTTTTGCTTTTCCATTTTTCAATATAGAAAGGTTAGCCATTGTTATTCCAACCTTCTCCGAAAGTTCTGTAACACTCATTTTCCGTTTAGCCAACATCACATCAATATTGATTATAATCGCCATGCTATTCACCTCAGACCGTTAAATCATTTTCTGATTTTATATTAATAGCTTCTTGTAAAAGTCTTTGGAGAACAGCAGCAAAGACTGCGATAACCGCTGAAGCAAAAGGAACAACCAATCCGATAAAGATGACACCTGGGGCATCGTCTTTCTCCGCAAAGAGATAGAAGAGCGGCAAGACTAGCACATGCAAACTACTGATTGTGATGGCACAGTATTTGATTTTCTTTAAAGCTTTTACAGATAATTCGGAGAAAGCTTTATTCTTGTCAATATAGCTTAAAAGTTTAATAGCTTGATACAGAGCAAAGTAAAAAGGTATCGCCGATGCATAGAAAACGGTGGAAACGAGATATTTCATATAAGCAATATCCGGAAACAATTTTGCTGCAATATTCCCTATCTCAGGCACCAAAAATATGCACAAAGCAAGAACGGGGATTCCAATAAGAATAACTGCTATCTTTAAAAAGAGTGTCGTAACTCGTTTCATAAAAAGCACCTCACTTATTTATTGTCAATTTGACTTTAACACATGATTTATTGTTTTACAATAAAAAAATATTGAATTAAATTGCATTGTTATTGTTATTTGATTCGATTTTTTCTGCCACAACTTTATTATGTTTGAAATAAAGTCTTGATATAAAAAACAGGAAAAAGGCTTGAAAAATAAGGATTTCTCCTTTTACCTCGAACCTTTCTCCCGCTCTTTTGCACAACTTTGTTTTGATTTTGTTAGAAGTTTATTGTAAAAACTTGTAATAAGAAGCCTATTCTTTTAATTTCGATTTTACTGGCAAAATATAATCAATAACCACCTTTTCACCACGACTTAGTGGAATGGAATATCGTTGTTTTGTATATACCTCACACCAATAAAAATGATCAAAATCAATCTCTTTATCGTTTTTTTCAATTGCTTCTGTAATCAACAAGAAGGCCGAGTCAACAATTTCTGCGATGTTATTTCCCTCAATTTGGATACAAGCCACTGTTCCACTTGGAATGTGTTTTGTATGCAACTCATGGGGAACCGGTGTATTTACTTTCATAAAATCTCCTAATATTAATTCGAAAGTATTTGTATCCTGAAAATTAAACATCATTCCGATACCATCATTTTCATCAATATCCTCACAAGAAGTAAATTCAGATAATTTTTTTAAATAATCAATCTTATCACTTTCAAAATATGATTTCCACACGTTTCCAGCCTCAAAAAATGAAGTGTGATAATGAACTCCGACCATTAGACGTTCGTCAAATTCCTTATAAACAATTTTCTTTAATTCTGCCATGATTCTTTTGCCTCCTATAAATCTCATCTCAAGATAATTCATTGGGTGATACTCATTGACTCAACTTTCGCAGAATGAAATCGGTAAATAAGCCTTAATATAGGCAGGAAGGCTGGCAATCCACTGCTGAAGTTGACTTTCAATCATTGTTTTGATTCGGCTGTTTGTCTTTTTCAGGGTATCTTGAAGAAGCTCGACTAGCTGCTGAAGTGCGACCGCCCAATCGAGATCTTGTATTTCATCGCAAAGTTCGTAAAAGAAACCACCAAGCGTCCGGTCGTCGGTGTTACAGCGGTTTTGCCAAGACAAAACGATATAACGAGAAAATACAATGGTCGTATGGCTAATCAGTAGATCATACGAACGTCCTTGGAACTCTTTTTGAAGTCGTAACAGTGATTGGGTCGTCTTAAAGAATCCCTCAATATCCCAGCGCATCCCGTATATTCGAACGATTTCTTGGTCAGAAAGTGTACAGTCTGTACTCAAGATAGCGAGCCATTCGCTTTTCTTATTCCGGTTTTGAACAAAGATGACTTTGACCGGCACACCGTTGGCCATCACCGTGTGAATGGATCGAAGGACGCCGTTTTTCTGTCCTGCCAGTTGTGCACATCGGTATAACTGCTTCAATGACAGAAGTTGCCCATCTATGACATAGCGCTGATTCGTCGCTTTTATCATCCCGATGACATCAAGACCTTGTTCGACAATCGCCCGGATAAGAGGTGGCTGTGTGAACCACGTATCCATCAGTACATAACTGGCTTGGATGCCTGCCGAAAGAGCACGCGTAAGCATTGCCGGAATGTGTTGTGGTGCAGGCTGCAGTGCCTCCACACGACGCTTATATCCGGATGTTCGTTTGTCAATCCCTTCGGAAATCCCATTGATTTGGGCGTTTGTGGAACTTAAGTAAAGAAAAATCAATCGGCATGAAGGAATGACCATCCGACCAGCCTAGTGTAAGCATACGAAAGCCTTTGTAGAAACGTTTTTTGAGAGAGGAGTGATCAATACAACGCGCAAGAAGCTCCACTTTCTTACTGCGATTTCGATCGAACATGGAATCGTCAACAATGAACACACGGACTCGTTTGGCATCTGTGAGCGTGCTCACTTTTTGAATGGCAGACGCACTGAAAGTCAATAAAAACCGGCGCCAAGCGAACTTGGAATGGTTTAAAAAGCGAGACACGGCATCCTTCGCCGGAAGCGTATCGGATTTTTTGATATTGGCGTTTCGCAAGTGTTTAAGAATTTCTAACTCTTTAAAAACTGTGTGCAGTTCATTTGGCAGTTGATTGTTTTGTTCTATCATATGGAAGACACCTCTTCTATGTGGTAGTGATTTTTGGACAATCTCACTGTACCACAGAACGAGGTGTTTTTTCTTTCAAAATATGTTTTGTCAAGGAACAAACTGAAACGATTATCATGTCAATTAGATCAACGACATAGACCGATTATTGATGTGCGAAAGTTGAGTATGTAATAATTTAATTTTTGAAGTTTTATTTTCTGCCATAATGTTTCTTACCTCTTTTTCAAAAAATATGGACTAAAAAAGCGATACTATTTTCCTTAATAGCTAAACATAAAGTCTATAAAGCCATCTTTATCAGGATCGTTGGACAAAGGCATAAATCCAACTGATGAAAATAATCTTTTACTTGCTTCGTTAGTATGGAAGATACCAGCGATAATTTGTTTTATTCCAGTATTCACGTGTCTATTTATTATTTGCTGAAGTACTTTTTTTCCATACCCCTTGCGCCTGTAATCAGGTCTTATTATAATGGATATATATGCCTTGTCTTCTTCTATTTCAAAATCTACTTTACCTATAAACTCATTATTGCTTGAAATAATCCAGCAGTAATGATCAGGTTTTGAAGCTACATAATTTATATATTCCTTTGTCAGCTTTTCAACATGAAAACTGTCATCATCGCAGTACCAACTTTTTACAGTTGGAATGTATTCAATGTTTATGTCGTGAAATATAAGTTCTTCCATAGTTGCTTGAACCTCCAAAATTCTACAAAAATCTGCGTAATCAATTCATATTCTTTGGTTCTCCATTTAATTGAACAATACGGGGAGAAGGATCAATTGATTGATGACATGCGTAGAGATATGCCCGAGCATCGCATATGCTAATCCATGCTTCCAATATAAATAGCCAAACCCAATCCCCGGCAAAAAATTAAGCAGCAAAGTACGGATTACAGACACTGGACTTAAACCCAACATTTGTGCAGTCGCAGGAAGATGTCCTGCTGCAAATAGGAGTGCGGCGATGACAATACCGGCAATGTAAATTCCATTGTTATTCACAGATTTCGTAATTTTGCTGGCAATCCATATAATAAGCGACATAAGTCCGAATCTTAGAAGCACTTCTTCAATGATGCCCCCGTATAATACACTGCCAAGAAAATAAAGCCAGGAGAATTCAAATTTCTCCTCCAGTCCCAACGCTTCGGTAAATACAAGCTTTTCCGGAATGGCGATAAAGCTGGCAGACAAGAGTCCGATGGCCACTGCCACGGCAATGCTTTTTCTGTTATAAATAAACGGTTTATTCAAGCCTACTTTTGGAGAAGCCCAAGATCCTACTATAGTGGCAATACTCGCCATGGTTGCCGTTTGCAGCATAGCCACTATAATAATGACTTGCTTTGACCCTAGTTGGGCAACAATTTGGCTTTCCCTTTCTGGTGTTAAGGATATAACTTGCTGTGCTCCTAAAACCGCACCGGCCACCAACCCTAAAATCAATACAGCAATCACTTTTTTCACAGTTAACATCTCCTATCATGCTCATCGCATAGCTTGAAGCCAATTCTCAATCTCATCGACAATCTCATGGGATATTGGCTCATTGGCCGATTTTTTATAGATTTTTTTCAATGCTAGTAAAGAGCACGCTTCTTTTTGCTTCTTCAACATATGATTCATATCATCAATCATTACGGTTCGAATATGGTCTAAAGCTAAATTTTTTAAATGGTAGAAAGGTTTTATTGGTGATTGGACGTCTTTGCTTCCGTGAATGACTAGCACCTTGCACTTTAAAGAGGACAACAGCTGTAAAATTTTTTGATCGTTCAGAGATAGATGCTCTCTTAACCACTTGGCTTGAACGATCCGTCCGCTAATCCTTACAGTCGCTTCATTGGTTTGCATGACTTTATCAAATAGCTTTTTCTGCTTGAGCCGCTGTTTTTCAGGCGACACAAGCTTGCGCAGGAGCAATCCGGTAAATCCGGATTTGCTGGCGATTTCTGATAATAATGCTTCATTTTGAGAGGTTATGACGCTTTTCAATGATGTACCGGCGCCACACAATAAAATGATCCCGTCTACATGTTTTCGACTGGCGGATAGCGTGGCTATAATCGTGCCCTCACTATGTCCCAGCAAAAAAATTTTATTAAATACCATATCCTCAGTTGAGTTGCAATAATCAATGATGTCGCTTACGCATTGAACAGCATCGTAAAGTCCCGCGTGGTTAAAATCTCCTGTACTTTCCCCTACTCCAATTTTGTCATATCTTAGTGTAGCAAATCCCGACTGTACCAATGCATCAGCAAGTTGTTTATATATACTTGCCCGCATTCCTCTCATATTGCCATCGCGGTCAACTGGTCCGCTTCCTGGAATCATCACAATGAGAACGTCCGAGTTTTTTCCATTCCTAGGTCGTTCTACTGTTGTAGCAATTACTGCTCTCCCATGATCTACTGGAATTTTTATATCTTCTTTTATCATCATATCCTCCATATCACCATTTTTTCTGAAACGGTTTGACCGATAATATATTCTACTTACTGATCAGTTTTCTCGCTTAGATTGAAAAATACGTTGCAAGTTCTTGACAATCAACTTAAATTTGGAATCTTCGTGTAATGGAACGAATATCGGTTCCTTCTGTAACATGTTCAGCAAATCGTCTTTGATAGCTTGCTCATTGCGTGGAGCATAAGGACCTGCGTTAATATTCTGTTCAATCCAATTGTCAACGGTATAAAAATAATCATCACCGCAAATTTTCATAGGAAATGATATATTTTTACATGTATGATAGAAGCGCTCCAGCATACACAACGCATCTGTATGCCGATGCTGTTTCATATAGCCTAAAGAGGCTTGATAATAAAAACTAAGTTTTAAGTGAATATTTAATTTTTCAATATTATATATGTCTATAACTTTTTCAATACGATTTACCATCTGATCAAATAAATTCTGATTATCTGGAGTGTATTTTAAAAATTCTATCTCACTTGATATCATAATAAACAAGTGTTGAAATGTGCTGGTCTGTAATGTTTCTGTGACCTTATCATTATCCTTGAGCATCGCATAAGCCCTTGCAATTAGTTTTTCTACACCAAATTGAATTGGAACTTCATATCCAACACATTTTAAAAGTTCTTGTGGTCTATCCATAATTAACAATGCGGAGGCATGTATTATTTGCGCCTCTTGTATTAGTTTGTGGTCATCACTCAATATATCCACACGTTCACATAATTCAACTATTCGATTCAGAACCATTTGAGGATTTTGTGAGTACACGTAGTGATTAAGATATAACTGAGAAATTCTTACCAATAGTGGACAACATGAATAGTATTCTTTTATAATGTTTTCAACATCTTTTTGGACAATTTCAAAACTCTCTTTACTGAATCGTTTTGAAAAATTTTGGTAAATTTTCATTATTCTATCGGCAGTAAGTTGTGGCTCATAACCCAGCAACTCGTCGATTGTAGTGTCAAATAAAGAGGCTAATTTGGGAAGTAAAGTTAAATCTGGATAACTTAATCCTTGCTCCCACTTAGACACTGCTGCGGCTGATATTCCTATATAAGTAGCCACATCTCCTTGGGTCATTCCAAACTTTTTTCGCATAAATGTAACATTGTCCGAAAATCTAAACTCTTCCATTAAAAACTCTCCTTTAATTAAAAGTATATAGGCCAATAATAAGCTCAACAAGGGAATTATAGTTGTTTATACATTTCATATTCAACCATTAGTTGAATTAATCAACTAAAATATCGGATAAATAGTTCATCAGATTATAGTTGTTAATTAATTTCAATACCTGATTTGAACTTAATTGCGAGCTTATCATTGAATACCGTAACTTTTTCAATAAGCCGCCTTACCAGTTGCTCATCATATTCCTCCAGCTCATGGGACTGTTCATTCAAGAAGTCTGTCATTTCAGCTATTCGCTGCCTTCTTCCTTCACGCTCTGCATTTACTACTAAGGCATTCTGCTTTAGTTCCCTCAGTCGATATATCTCATTAGCCACTTCCTCATAGTCTGCTTTGGAGTTCGCAAGTCTAATAAGCTCATTTTGCAGCTCATCCAATTTGGTATCAATATCATTGGTAGCCTTGTCATTTTCTTTATTTAAAACTGTCTCGATATTGGCCTGTAAAGTGGAAAGGAGGGTATCTTTACTGGCCAGCACCTCATTGATGGCTTTTACAACTGCTGCCTGTAGCACTTCCTCATTAACTGTAGGGGATGAACAGTCAGATCCTTTTTCTTCAAGGCGGCTGACACATCTCCACACAATGGCTCGACATCCTCGATTATTCCAATGGACCCGTCTATAAATTTCTCCGCACTCTGAGCAGTACACAATGCTAGACAATGCATACTTGCTGCTATAAACTCGCTTCTTACCATTCTTTCCAGTATAAAGGTTTGCCCGTCTTACTAGCTCTTCCTGCACCTGCATGAAAA
>NZ_BJXX01000151.1 GCF_007991215.1 Aneurinibacillus danicus | reverse complement strand
AGAAGCCGTAATATGTCCAACGGGTTAGGTTAAGCAGTCTTTATTATAAAGTATCTAACGTAGCTTTCTTTCTTTGCTGTACAATATCAACCCTCTCTGGTTGGTATATATACGTGTACGCGAGAAGTGTTGGACATATCGTTTGTGAGCCTGACAGCTATGTCCAATAGTTGTACAAAATACCCTTGTTGCTCTCAAAAACATAAATCCTTTGTGTAAGCGTTTGCTTTTACGTTTTTTTGGTCGTCCTGCTATCTTATCCCTCAGAGGGGGAGGAATAGGTCGGAAATACATTAATAGATAAGGAAAAAACGGGCTTATAATTTAAGATAGGGTCATAAGAGAGATGAGATTTGTATTTTGTATTAAAAAACGTAGGGTCGTAGGATTGCTTTGGTTGCGGTTTTGTATTCGAGAGATAGAAGACTTTTCCGCTGGTTTGTGATCGGTTTGTTGTTCCTCTGGCATGATGTTTAGGGCATAGCTATTATACTGTATACCATTCCTCTCTAGTTGGTTATTATATACGCGCGTACGTGCGCGAGAGCGTTGGACATGTTGGGTATACTAAGAACGGAT
Organism: Aneurinibacillus danicus; assembly: GCF_007991215.1. Lineage (GTDB taxonomy): Bacteria > Bacillota > Bacilli > Aneurinibacillales > Aneurinibacillaceae > Aneurinibacillus > Aneurinibacillus danicus. The sequence goes on along the minus strand of NZ_BJXX01000151.1, from coordinate 38,159 downwards.
ATTAGAAAAGCAGGAAATGAATAAATATGCAAAAAAGAAGAGGCAAAAGCTTTGATGTAAAGACAACTGGGGCTATGGTGAAAGAATAGCTAAGCCTAACAATGCAACAGTAGAGGTAGAAAACCGTATAGTTGGACTATTACTTTTCGGGAGTATTCGACAAGTGAAGAGAGAAAGTAAAAACTATTTTTGCAATATCATCCTAATGAAAGTAAAAGCAAATTTCCCTTTCTGTATTTCCTTATTATTATATGGTAATATTATGAAATTAAAATATTAGGAAGGAAGGGATGAATTATGAGGAAAGCTTTTAGTTTTATTACTCTCACTGCTTTTATTTTATCTTTCCCCTTTGTTGTTATTGCGAGTTCAGTGCAGGTCCTAGTAAATGGAAGTGCGGTGGCGTTTCCGGACGACAAACCGTACATTGACGGTGATTCCGGTCGCACAATGGTTCCGGTTCGCTTCGTCTCTGAAAAACTAGGGGCGAAAGTTGACTGGAACAATACAGAACGGAAAGTTGTTATCAACAAAGATGGAAAAACGATCATTCTGCCAATTGGTAGCAACACAGCTACTGTCAATAGCAAAACGGTAACGTTTGATGCTCCGGCTACATTGAAAGGCGTTCGTACCTTCGTGCCGCTTCGTTTTATCTCCGAAGCATATGGAGCAAAGGTAGAATGGGATGCGAAAAAGGCTGTTGTTCGGATTACGACGGGTAGCACCGATGTGATTAAGTAATTGAACAATGTAACAGTAACGAAGGTTCCACAAAATCTTGAACAAAATATTACGGTAAAAGCCGATCCAAAAGTACGTTCAGCGGTGGATAATTGGGCGAGTAGCATTGTAGTAAATGGGAATAAAGTGACCTCCAAATTTCCGGCACTTCCTAGCGGTTATTCTATGGCAATAGGATTAGCTGGTGAAGAAGACCTATCGTTTGCTGAAACAAAAATGAATGTTAAATCGGGTCAAACGCACACTTTCACATTCCCTAACGAAAGTAAGAAGCCATTTTTGATATTTACTGTTTACGGTAAAGGGTCCGTTGTAGTAGATGGTATGATTGTACGGCTTCCGAGTCTTCAAAGCTTCTATACAGCAAAGTAAAAATGTTGAACTACCGCCGTTTCGATTATGAAACGGCCTTTTTATTTTTCATTTCATTATGTTTATTCTATAAACAAAATGAAATGAAGGGTAAAAAACCTTCTTTATTACTTAATTATGTAGTAATGAAAAGTAAGGAGAGGAGTTGTCGGTCACATCCAATGAGTTCAAAAAGAAGAAAAGGAAAGTTGATTGTTTCCGGAGTTGCTGTTTTTTTAGCATCGTTGTTATTCAAACGACACAATTTTCCGGTGATTTAAGAAAATCGAATTTAGGAGTGGGTGATTCAAGGCCGGCTAGAGCGCTTTGGCATGCTGTACGCTTTTACGATGTAATCAATCAAAAATACGTGGTTCCTCCTTCTCAGTCGGCTTATATGTATGATGGGTCGCATGTGAATACCAATCAGTTTGACTTGATTGAATCACAGCCCGGGGATAATTTCTCAGGTATTCGTGGATACCATGCGATTCACATTGATAAAGTCCAAGTTATAGCGGATTTTACTTTGGGGAATAAACAATATCTACAAGACATAGCTAATGCATCAACGATGGATGGAGATCCGAATACAAACGGAAGAGCTGGAAGGTATACAGTAAACGTCTATCAATCTTGGGTTGATTTTGGTAATATAGTTTATTTTTCAGGTGGCGGGGAACCCTCATCTTCAATGACTGGAAATGGAACAAGCTCTCCTCTTTTTAAAACTACCTATAAAGTCACTCCGTGGCCACAGGTTCAAAAATTTCAGGTGCTTGGAAAACCATTAAATCCTCAGCCTATTCCTGTAGGTGATACAGACAAACTAGACTTAAAAGGAATTTCGTATGCTATTACTAACGGTGGTTCAATTATTAGGTTAGATGTTACAGCTCCTGATGGATCGACATACAAAAAATATGAAAAAAATAAGCCAGCGGCAGAATTATTTATCGGGAATATAACTCGGCCAAACGCCCCGCAATATCAGTATCCTGTACAAGGCACGATTGACGTCAAAACAATAATCAAACCGAGTTTACCGGGTGTGTATAAAGTAAGGCTTTATATTAACGATCCGTTCTCTAGAGAAGCTGTTAGCCAAGAATTACAAATTGATTATAAGGGAGTAGGCGGCAATAACTTGAAGGCACTACAACTGGTGCCAAGCACGAAGCCACCAAGTGGAAATATCAAATACTTTAATCTGCAGGTCATCAACGAAAGCGATACCCCTATTGTATCAACGATCGGGTTTGCTTCGAGTCCGGGTAATCCAATGAATATTGTTAATCGCCCGACGTCATTCACAAACTACCAGTGGATAACAGGTGGAAATATTCCGGGAAATCAGAATCAGTATAGTTTTCCTCCGAAAACGCCGGTATGGGTGAATGATATTCCTTTTCAGGTACCAAATGACCCGATGACAGGACAGCCGGATACGCAGTGGTGAGCAATTGCTGGGATTAACCCGTATCAAATGTTCCCGAATCCAGAATCTGTTTTTCCAACCTCCGCGACATGGCCGGTGGATAACTTCAAATTTTTGGAGGTCAATGCGCAGGCAAAACCAAACTTTACTGCGGTAAGTATTGAGCCGGGGATTCGAGTGGACTGCTCAGGAGGCGACTCCATATTCACAGTATCCATGGATGCCCTTGGAACGGATGTAAACCCACGTAATGTAAAGGTGTATTTATATCTAAAAGACACGGCCACCAATGTGGCAACGCAGGTGGCGAGCCAAACCATTCAGCTTACACCGGGCGAAACAAAAGCAGTTACGATGAACTGGACAAAACCTTCATCGATCGGCAAAGGGCTGTATACACTGGAAGCACGGATTAATATTCCGCAGGATGCATCCCTTGGAGAAGTGAACATCACAGACAATATCAAATCAGCAACGATCAGCCTGTTATGTCAAACCGTCATTCCAGCTTGCACCGCGAATGAGCTTAGCTCCAACTGGCAGGTAATGCGGGATGTCAACGATAAATACATTGAAGACCAGTGACTTGGCAAATACAAAGAGTATATCAATGTAGGCATTGTTGGCACAACCGGCACCTTTGTTGATGATGTATCTCCGGGACGACTAACCGACACAACCGTAGGACTCAAACCTACAAACAGTCGCCAGATCAAAGCAGGTCAGGGCTTTACCTTCCAAGTGGTTGCAAGGTACTTTAATGATTATCCGGGAGATGATCAATCACCAAGTCTGCCGAATGATGGAGTGATCCTTGGTGCGTGGGCAAAATTCCCGACTTCAAATGGTGAGCAAATGGTTCAGCTCAAACCGATTTCAGATAACACATGGTTGCCGGATGATAAGAAAAAACCTCAAGCGGGGGACACAAACTATGCAAGGTTTGAACTTCCTCTTATGTAGCTATGCTCAATTAATCCTTTCTTCTCTTTCTCCTCTTTCTCTCTTGTATTTCAGAGACCTGAATCAAAATCCATACACGATCTGCCATGGTTAGCTCCAGCCAGTCCTTAATTTTTACCTTCATACAATTTTCTCCTTCTTGTTTTTCTTATTTATACGCCCCTTTTTTATCAAAACAGAACGGAATTTTTCTTTATTGAAAAGTAAACTTTTGAGCTTTATAAATTTTCTATGCTTGAGAAAGCCTTATTTCATCTGACTTACGTGAAACAAGAAAAGTACACAAACATAAAGCTAGTAGATATGGTCAAGAATAGCCGATATGATGAAGATAGCTATCAGGAATGGGAGATGTACAATGGACAAGCAAAGGCTTTGGGAACAAGTGTTGGATGAAATGGAATCCAGGATAAGCAAACCGAGTTTTGAAACATGGGTTGCCAAAACAAGAATAGAAACGATTGATGAAGAAAAAGGATATATCGTAGTAGAAGCGCCTAATGAATTCACAGCCGATTGGCTGGATTCGCGTTATCGAGATGAACTGGAGTAAGTTGTTCAGCAAGTGACTGGAACAACATATTCGCTGGCTTTTCAGCCTTTGCATTCACAGGAAGATACGTATGAAGAAAGAGCCACCAAGGTTTTAAGAGCAAAAGAAGAACCTAATATCCTGCAGGAAATGAGTTTTGAACTCTTAAAAATGAAGGCAGAAATTCGAATGTTGAAAAACCAGAATGAATATCTGATGGAACAAAATGCAAAGCTTGAAAAGATGATGCAAGATTCTTACGTTTCGAAAGGAGAGTTGCATCGGATATTGAAGGAGCATGGAATTAATCAGAAAAATGAAGAAGGTTCTTTCAGTTGGAGTAATAACGATGAAAGATAACAAAAAAGGAACAGGTAAAAAGCTTTGTTATGCTGACTATTTGGAAATGTCACAGCCTGAAGAGTGGTGGGAAATCATAGATGGCATCCCCTATTCACCGAACCCGACCCCACCGGTGATTCATCAGAAAGTTCTAGGGGGCCTTATGGTACAAATAGGGGAGTATCTTCGGGGAAGAAAAGAAGAAATGTTGTTTACGATTGATGTCCGAATGCCGGAAAAAGGACAAACAGATATGGAAACGACAAATGTGGTACAACCGGATATTGCGGTTGTTTGTGACCCAAGAAAAATTGACGAAAAGGGGTGTATGGGAAGTCCGGATTGGATTATCGAGATTGTTTCGTTGGCTACGATAAAGCGGGACAAAATGGAGAAGTTTCAATTATACGAGCGAATGGGTGTGCTGGAGTACTGGATTGTGTATCCGCGTGAACAGTTTCTCGAAGTATACAGACTGGGGGAGAAATATAAGTATTCTCTTTTCGGTATTTTTACAGTGGAGGATTGTGTAAGTACAAGTATTTTTGATGACATAGCAATAAAACTTAATAAAGTATTTCAGCCAGAGAACAGAGGAACAGCTACTTCGAAGAGACAATAGGATGGATGTCTTCAAGTGGGAGACGATGAACGAATCGACTACAGACAGAAAAAATGCGTGAAGGTTGTGCGACGTACTGTACGTTCGCAAAAAGTGGTCACCGTTTTGAAGGGCTAGAGCGTATTACAGAGGGCATCAGGAGGATTTACCAAAATTTAATGTTGAAATAGGAAAGAATAAAAATAAATGTAAAAATTGATGAAAAATATACACCTTACTGTGTTAAAGTGTTTTTGCCGGAGGACAAGGAAATCACCGTAGGAAAGTTGGGGACATTCCTGTTTCCAAAAGTCCTGTATGTATATGTAGGAAGCGCAAAACGAAACATCAAAAACAGAGTAGAAAGGCACATCAGGCTTGAGAAAAAATACCTATGTCATTTTAACTATATTCGTCCTCATATGAAGATCATAGATGCCCAGATGTATCCAGGTAAGGAAGGTGAGTGTGGTTTGTTTGTCCGGTTGCGAGAAGAAGCAAAAGGAGAAATTACTGTGCGAGGTTTTGGTTCTTCTGACTGCCGTTGTCCAGCACACCTTTTCTTTAGCAGGGATAGTCAGCAACAAGGAATGAATTATTAAATTGCAAACCAACTGCAAACGAACTACTTAGAAAATGATAATCTAGATTGAAATCATAGGAGCGGAAAACACAGTAAAATCAAGGGGACTTATAACGTAATAGCAAGGAATAGAATGTAAGAAAGTAGGCTGGATCAATTCAGCTATCAGATTGCCAGCATTTTGATGTTTCCTAGGTTATAAAGGACATCAAAAAAACAAAGTAAGCAATATAAAAAAGCAGGAGAAAAGAATGCCTACAGAGCATTGTGCTCTCCTGCTTTTTTATTTAATCGTTCATAATCTCCCAAATTGAAACCATTTTGTTTATTTTTTTCTTATCGTTTGACATGTCTTCAATTAGTTTTTTTCCTCTTTCGTCACTTTGAAGCTCTAAAATAAAGTCAATGAGTTCGGGAGTAATATCTATTCCGTAGTTAGGGAGCATTGTTTTAGTGTCTTGTGAAATTGAATGTCTACCGAGCAAATAATCAATGGAAGTAGAAAAAAAGTCTGCGATTTTGACTAGCAGTTCTAAAGAAGGCATACGTACGCCATACTCAAGTTGTTGAACTTGAAATAGTGAAATATTGAACTCCTTAGCAAATGCTTCTTGAGAAATTTTTTTATCTCTTCTTAGCTTTGCCATTCTTTCTCCGAAACATTTTCTTATTTCATCTTCTCTACTGATTTCTCCTGCCTTGTTCTCCTTATTTTCTACCTCCATTTTTACTTGTATCGCTTCTTTTCCTAATAGGAAGTCGACCGAAACCTTAAAGTAATCCGAGAGCTTCTCCAAAATAATCAAATCTGGTTTCCTTCTCCCGACTTCGTAAGAAGCATAGGCAGGGCGGGATATTTTTAAATAATCAGCGATCTCTTGTTGTTTCTTTCCGGAATCTTTGCGTAGTTTGAGTAAACGTGCCGCAAATTCATTTATTTTGCTTTCTTCGGAAATCATATGGACCTCCTCAGTCAAATTTTGCGTGACACAAAAATAAAATAAATAAAAAATAATTTAAAAAATAACTTGAAATAAGTATAGATTCGTTATATCTTAGAGTCAAGGGAAGTAAATGACACAAAAAAAGAATGTTTTATCCGTTTTTTTATTAATGATTGTTTATTGTAACAAAAACATCGATAGAAAGAAAGTCAGCAAGAGACAGATCTTTGTAAGAGGATAGAAAGTTATTAACTTTAAACTATAAGAAAGAATTAAAGATTAAACTTTCTTAAAATAATGTTCTTTATGTGTTTAGTAGGACAGTAAGATAGTGATATAACGTTAATTAACACTGCACATGGTTCCTCGTTGAGTGGAGTGCGAAGAATGAGATTTACTCACATTACTCCCTGTTGAGTGAAGTGAAAAGTTTAATAAATTACATATAGATTTTAAAAGACGCATTGCCTCTAAAAAGGATAATGGCGTCTTTTTTATATTCAAAATTACCATCCGAAAACAGAAAAAGTTAAATAAGACAGGAGATAGCTTATGAAAAGTAAAATGACAATTACAGTAAAAGTTGTTGGAAAGCCATCAGAAAAAGCCATGAAAGATTTTATGAATGTGCTCACAAGCAAAATCGAAGATAGGTACAAGGAAGAATCAATAAATAAAGCTAGCTAGAGCAGGCGTTTAGGCGCCTGTTCTTTTGTATTCTAAAGGAGGAAACCTATGTCGAAAAAGTGGTCAACAGAGCAAGAGGAGTTTTTGAAAAATAATTATCAGGAAAAATCTCTTGTTGAACTTGGGAGATGCCTTAATAAAACACCCATGGCTGTATCAAAAAAATTACAGAAGCTGGGATTGACAAAAAAGGAAAAGTGGACAGAGGAAGAGTTGGAAATCCTAAGTACTAATTACCAAACCTTGAGTTTTGAAGAATTAAGCCTACTTTTACCGAAGAAAAGCAAAAGCGCAATAGCAAACAAAGCAAGCAAATTAAACCAAAGGAAATTTACGAAGTGGACTGATGAAGAAAAAGAACTTTTGTGGTTTCTTTATCCTGTTAAGACAATGTCTGAGTTATTAGATGAACTTCCCAACAAAAACGAAGAATCCATTCGTTCTATGGCAAAGCATCTCGGCTTATCGAAGGAAAAACAGACCATAGATAATATCAGGAAAAACAGTTGGAAAAAAAGGGAGAGTACATGGTCGCAAGAAGATTTAGAGATTCTTCAAAAGTCGTATAGCTTAGGAGGCGCTAAGGAAGTCAGTAAACATTTAAAAGCAAAGAGAACAATAGCGGCTATTGTAGCAAAAGCTAATCAACTGGGGCTTTACTATAAAAATCGCAATCAGAAGGAGTATGTTTTACAGCATAAAGAAGTTATTAATGAGAATGGTCGCGTTATACGAAAGTATATTTTTGAAATAAATTAAAGGAGCGATAACAGTGAAATTCTCGGACATGATCAAGAATGTTGCAATTTATTTAAGAAAATCTAGGGGAGAAGAAGCAACAGTATTGGAGAAACATCGTCGAGAATTAGTCGAATTCTGCAAGAAACACGAATGGGCATATGTGGAATATGCAGAAGTGGGGACAAGTGATTCGATTGATGAACGTCCACAAATGTTAAGATTACTAAGGGATGTAAAAAATGAAGATTATGATGCTGTGATCGTAATGGATTATGATCGTACTGGGCGTGGGAGCGCAGGAGATAGAGAGAGAATTCAGGAAGTGTTTGCGATGTCACAAACACTTCTTATAACATGTGATGATAATCGTGTGATTGATTTTACGAATGATATTGATCTAGCTATGGCAGAATTCCAAGGATTATTTGCAAGGCAAGAATATCGCACGATTAAAAAGCGACTTTCTAGAGGGAAAAGACTGGGAGCAAAATTGGGTTTTTGGACAAACGGTATTCCCCCTTTTCCATACCAATATAACCCTGAAACAAAAAAATTAAAGGTAAGGGAAGAAAATTTATCTATATACCGTTTTATGATTGAAAGTTATCTAAAAGGAATGCCATTCCATAAAATTTCTTGGGAACTTAATCGCATGAAAGTACCCTCACCTAAGGGACTGTTTTGGCAGGATAACACTGTTCGAAGAATTATCTATGATGAAACACATCTTGGCCGAATTATTTATGGAAAGACAGAAGGAAGTTATTCCAAGAAGAAAAAAGGAAAAAAATTCCGAAACAAACCTTATGAAGAATGGATAATTGTAGAGAATTGCCATCCGGCAGTAAAAACAATAGAAGAACATGAAAAAATCATGTCACTTGCTAAAAGAAAAAAGAAGATACCTAAAACCGGTACATCCAGCGTACATCCACTATCAGGATTAATTAAATGCGCTGTGTGCGAGCACCGAATGTCTTTTGTTCGTGATAATAATGGTGATTTGAGAATCCGTTCTTGCCGACATACTGACCCATACGGCAATATATGCAGAAATCAAGGGGGAGATCCTGATGTAATTATGCAGGTTATTTCAAAAGAACTTAAAGAATATGAGCAAAAGCTATTATGTAACATTAATAGCAACAACGACAGAGAAATCGCATATTTAGAGGAAAAGATTTTGCAGGTGCAAAAAGCTGTGAAAAAAATACAAGGAAAGATTTCGAGGATTTATGAATCTTATGAAGACGGAATTTATACTAAGGAAGTATTTTTGAGACAAAGGGAAAAAGCTGAAAAAGACTTAGGAGCTTTGCATTCTGAAATTTCAAATCTGAAAATGCAACAAAAGAATATAGAAAGTATGGATCCACAGGAAAGGCTTGAACGGGTCAGAAGAGTATTAAACCATCTTGATGAGGAGTTATCAACACAACAATATAATCAGTTGTTAAACACAGTGATTGACAATGTGTTGTGGAAAAGAGAAGGGAATCAAATTGAAGTTGAAATTAACTTTTTGCAGGATACAAATGAGGCAACATTCCATTCATAGCTAAATATGATACAAGTACAAAAACATTTGTCCTTTAGTTGAAACAGTTTGCAGAGCGTCGGTTATTTAATAACTAGCGCTTTTTTTATGTATATAATAATCCGGTGATGAATTTTTTAATCAGTAGTTTTAATTTTGGCACTAACACACCCGTTAGTGTCTTTTTTTATTTCCTTTGGGTAATATTAACATAGAAATAATAGTTGACTAGAGGGGGACATAATGAGCACAAACCATGGAAATGGAAAAGCGAACCGCTTAGCGAATGAAAAATCACCTTACTTACTACAACATGCCTATAATCCTGTAGATTGGTATCCTTGGAGTGAAGAGGCTTTCGAGAAAGCCCGCACAGAAGGCAAACCGATATTTTTATCCATTGGTTATAGTACATGCCATTGGTGTCATGTCATGGAGAGGGAAAGCTTCGAAGACCAAGAAGTGGCCGATCTGCTCAACCAACATTATGTTTCCATCAAAGTCGATCGTGAAGAACGCCCGGATGTCGATCATATTTACATGGAAGTTTGCCAGGCCATGACCGGACACGGTGGCTGGCCGCTCACCGTCGTCATGACGCCGGACAAAAAACCGTTCTTCACCGGCACATATTTTCCAAAAGAAAGCAAATACGGTCGGCCGGGCCTCATGGACATTCTTACGCAGCTTCACAGCAAATGGACGGAAGATCAGGACCGTGTTGTCCGCACCGGTCAGCAAATCGTCGATGCCATCCAGGAACACCACAGCAAAACAAAAGGCAAAGGGGAGTTGACGAAAGAAACGCTTACCCAAGCCTACGAGCAGTATGAGAGCACATTCGATCCGCAGTACGGCGGATTTGGACAGGCGCCTAAGTTTCCGTCACCGCATAACCTTTCTTTCCTTTTGCGTCACTGGAAACTAACCAAGCAGACGCATGCGCTGGAAATGGTCGAAAAGACGCTGGATACCATGCATCGTGGTGGTATATATGATCACGTGGGAGGAGGTTTTTCCAGATATTCTACTGACGAAAAATGGCTAGTCCCGCACTTTGAGAAGATGTTATATGATAACGCGCTGCTTGCGCTCGTTTATCTAGACACCTACCAGGCTACTGGAAAAGAAAAGTATGCGGATGTGGCCCGCCAAATTTTCACGTATGTACTTCGTGACATGACCGATCCGGAAGGCGGATTCTATTCAGCGGAAGACGCTGACTCAGAAGGAGAAGAAGGCAAGTTTTACGTCTGGCGGCCGGAAGAAGTTCATGCCATCCTCGGGGAAGAAGACGGGGCACGCTTCAACCGGGTGTACGATATTACGGACTATGGAAACTTCGAGCATAGTACGAGCATTCCGAACTTAGTCGAGAAATCGCTCGAACAATCGGCACAGGAAGAGGGCATGGAATTAGACGAACTAAAGCAGTTCATTGAGAAATGCCGTGTGCAGTTGTTTGAAGCGAGAGAAAAGAGAGTGCACCCACATAAAGATGATAAAATTCTAACCGCCTGGAATGGGCTGATGATCGCGGCGCTGGCCAGAGGGGCAGTTGTACTCGGTGACGAAGAATACGCGAAAGCTGCCGCGAATGCGGTCCACTTTATCGGAAATAAGCTGCAGCGTGAAGATGGTCGTCTGCTTGCGCGATACAGGGATGGCGAAGCAGCGTTCCCTGGGTATCTGGATGACTATGCATTTTTAATTTGGGGACTGCTTGAATTATATGAAGCAACGTTTGAGGCGGATTATCTCATGTATGCGTTGGAACTTCAGGAGCAGCAGTTTGCACTGTTCTGGGATAAAGAGAGTGGCGGGTTTTATTTCTACGGCAGTGATGCGGAGCAGTTGCTGACGCGCCCGAAAGAGCTGTATGACGGGGCAATGCCATCAGGAAATTCAGTGGCGGCAATGAACCTGGCCCGATTGTCTCGCCTAACAGGAAATGATGACATTGTACGCCTCACCAGTGAGCAAATCTCAGCATTCGCAGGGGATGTGGCGTTGCATCCGATGGCATACTCCCATTTTATGATGGCGGTGCAATTCTTATTTGGACCGACACAAGAAGTCGTGATTGCAGCACCAAACAAACAAGCGGCTCAGGAGATGGTGCAGGAAGTTCGAAGGCACTACATGCCGAATGCCGTTGTGTCCGTCGTGACAAATGAGGCAAGAGAAAAATTATTGCTTCTAGCCCCAATGTTGACGGATAAAACGACGAAGGATGGAAAAGCAACGGCCTATGTCTGTGAGAACTTTGCCTGTCAGGCGCCGGTGACAAGCCTTGAGGAATTGAAACAACAGCTGACATAAAAGGTTTCGAAAGCTCTCTCCTTTTTCTTCTTTTGTACGTTTACAAACTAGGTACGTGCACTGTCTCTATTATGCTTTTTTTAACATACAATGAGTATGGGACGCAGCAGTACAGAAGAAAAAGGAGGTGTTTCGTCATGAAGAAAGACAGTTCAAACCGGAGGAAAGAACTGCATGCCATCAACCAGCGGCTATCAGGAATTAAAAATACGCTCCGTAAAATAGAAGGTAACATAATCGAGACAAAGGATAACAGGGAAAAACTTGAAAATACGTTGTATAACATTGAAGCTCATATTAAGGAGACAAAGGATAATAAGGAAAAACTTGAAAATATCCTGGTAGAGCTAGCAGAGGTTAAACAGCATCTAGCCAAAAGAAACAATAGACAGCCTAGAAGGCGGCGCGATAAGGGCGAAGCGGAAGTTCAAACTGCTCCGAAGAAGAACCAGGCAACAGACGCAGAAAAAAGCAGCCTAGAGGCTTTACTTGGAAATATGGACTTCGCCCAGATCGTAAAACTTTTGCAAAACCCGATGGTGCAATCTATGTTAAAAAACATCTTATAAAAACAAAGAATTTCCCGCAAAGAATTTGATGCCCCGCATTCGCTCCTATAAGCTTTTAGAGGTATGAGGAAACATTTTTATACCCTTGGGCTACGATTTTCAAAAAGATACTTTCTCAACAACCGACCTTAGTCTAATACACAATTAGACTAAGGTTTTCTAATTTTGTTCGAATTATTTCGTATCATAAATACATCCGTCTTCCCTTACTTATGTTGCTGATGGATAGGCCTCGATTTTAATCGTAGAGGCTATACAATCAGCATGCGCATCTCCTGCGAGATCTGCTTTTACATCTGCATCTCGTATCTTCTCCTCTGACCCTAGCGCACATACAGTTTGAAGAAGCGCCAAATTGGTTGGATGCTTTACTTATAAAATAACCATACGTACTCTCTAAAAAATTACCTATTTTCTTTATCATCTTTATCCCTCTTTTTCAATTTTTCTTCTTTCCTGCGTAAGGAAAGAAGGCTTCTGCCACTTTCCTTTGAGGAGCTCCCGTCATATATATACTATGAACGGAAAATACGGAGAGTGATGGGACAAGGTCTAGGTAAAGATCCCATTTTTTATCGACAAAGGAAAGAGGGAGAAAGAAATGATATCTTGGTTTCTTTGGGGGCTACTGGGAGTGGCTCTCATCGCCGGTGCCTATTCGTATTTTTTTCTGACGGGGTTTCGTGAAATGATTGGCTGCCATATTGGAATGAATATAACGATGACAGCAAGCGTGCTTGGAATCGCAACAGGTATTGTATTTGCCTATCAATTCCCTTCTATTTATACCGTTGTTACCATTATCAATACGCTTGTGGCCGTTATGATTGGTGTTTTGTTTGGATCGCTTGGTGATTTCCAAACGGTAATAAGCGGGGCAATAAGCGGTATAATGGCAGGAATCATGGGCCCGATGCTGGGGGCTATGGCTGATCAGCCGTTTTTTTTAATGACATGTATTACAATCGTGAGTATTTTTTCCTTTGTGGTTGTATGTTTTTCTGTTAGACTCGAAAAAGAAGAACAAAAGGGGGCTTCTGAAAACGGTATGGAGAGGGAGAAGGACTAAGGTATAGCCTCAAACGTATATTGAATCCTGCTCGTTTCTCCGTCTTTTACAATATGGATGTCAGCTGTCCATTTTCCAGCCATTGTGGGAGTAACCTTTGCGAGAAAGCCTCCATCTTTTTTTTCAACAGGCACCGTCGTTTGGCCGTGGTTCATCCCTGACATTGACAACGTGATGGTTACCTCGGTGTTCTTTAGTGAATGGTCCTCTGGTTTTGTTGATGTGATGAAAAGCTCGTTTTTCTGATGGACTTTTGCCGGTAAAGGATGTAGATGTATCTGGATATCCTGCCTCGGTTGAATGGGTGTATTTTTTTCTGAACATCCTGCGAAAAATAGTGGGGTGAAAAATCCAAGCATGATAAAAAAAGCAAGGGATTGTTTCATTCTGTACATTCTTATTCTCCTCCCATTTTCAAACTACTCTATTGTATGCAGAGGTACCGTAAACAAAACGGAGATTTTGTACGCCAAGCAGATGAGGTAGAGTAGTAAACCTGAGTCATTCAGAAATCCCCCGGAAATTTAATTCCCCTATTTGTAAATGGCAAGCCCGAAGCCTTGAAAAAAGGCGGTAACCTAACACTCGTCTGTACTTGTCTGCATAGTATGCAGTGTAGTTCAATCCACTGTACATGGGAGGTGGGCATATGGGCTTTTTTGGTGAGAGAGAAGAAATTGGGATTATCCTTGTTCTCTTTATCCTCTTGGTCATTATTGCGTGTGCATGTGACTAATAGGTAGGAAAAGGATTCCCCTGCTCGTTACGTAGCAGCAGGGGAATCACTTAAGAAACCCAGTTGAAAGCAGGAGAATTACCCCGATATCATTTTCGGCAAACTTAACTCTTCAGGATCACTTTTGAGCGATTAAAAGTGATCCTTTTTCTTAACAAGGTTATTGCATCTCTTTTAAAGAGAGGCATTCGCCTAACACTCGTCCATACCTGCCTGAATAGCATGAAATTATGTCTTAACCTAAACCTAAATTAAGAAGAGAACGGGCTGTTCTTCATCATGCACGCTGTCCTCGTTTATCGCAAAACAAAAAAACCATGGATGTAGAGTCATCCATGGCAAATAAGATACAGCAGCACCCATTAAATGAAGAAAAAGAATGGGAAGAAAAAGCGACGGAAGAAAAAACGTCGTCTGCGTCTGCGTCTAAAAAATCTTTGTGACGCTTGAACATCCTCTTCTTTAACGTTTACGTTCTCCTCAAGGAGTTTAACGGAAGGATCATTGACAGTATAATGGTCCGGCAGTAGTACAGTAACACCTTTTCTATTCACACTTTCAATTTTTCCATAGAAGGAACCGGACTTTGTATTGATGACTGTCCATTTCCCTGCTTTTTCTGCCAATGTTCGACGAAGCTCAGACATTCTTTGATTCCACCTTTCTTAATGACTTCGCTATAGAATATGAGGGAATATAACGTCTCGTCCTAGTTGAGTGCCTTAATCACCGTCCATATTTGGTATTACATTCCCTTCGTCAAATGGACGAAGACAATCAGCGATATCCTCAAAAAAAGACTCTATTAGGGGGTGATGCTTTGTTTTAAATTGGTGATAAGATTGTTTACCCAATGCATGGTGCAGGGGTAATCGAAAGCATAGAGGAAAGGGGATACTACAATAGGACCAAAACATCCTTCCAATCATCAGCCGGAACATAGGATGAACACAGGAGTTGTCCATATCGAGAAAAAGGAAAAGGAAATGATTGTTCAGTTGAGATTGCCGGGATACAGCCATAAAGATATACAAGTGGAAGTTGCACAAGGTTCGTTATCCATTCTAGCTGCACATAAACCCGGGAGCCTTATAAAAAGTATAGCATTACCAGAAAACACAAAAACAGAAAAGATACGGGCAACCCTCCGTGATAACACGCTAACGGTGTTCATTCCACTACGAAGCATTGACGAGACGGCCATACACCTCTGGCATAAACGGCACAGCATTTCTGTTGAATAACAAAAAACGCTATGGATTGGTTTCCGTAGCGTTTTTTTATCGCAGATGCAGGAGGGAAGAGAATATCCTCTTACTTTGAAAGGGGAGAAAAATTCAGGAGCCCGTATCCCTTTCGTGCTCCACTCCGCTTATTCAGGCGCTTCAAATAACTCTCAGCCCTAGCGCCATTCAGCTCAGGATGGCGGCCAAGCACGAGAGCCGCTCCACCGCTAACATGCGCGGCTGACATCGACGTACCGCTCTCCGTCCTATATCCGCTTCTCCAGCTGCTTCTTATGTCTACTCCAGGTGCCATCATGTCGACCGGACCTCTTGTGCTTGAAAAGGAAGCCCGCTTCATCTCCCGGTCAACCGCCCCGACTGAGATGACCCACGGAAAACGTGCCGGATAATCCACAAGCCCGCTGCGTTCCCCGTCGTTTCCTGCCGATGCAACCAAAATCATTCCCTTCTGGTGAGCTTTTCGTGTCGCGTATTCCAGGGCGGCGTTATAGTTGCTGTCTCCAAGGCTCATATTCAGCACTTGTATATGGTTATCCATCGCCCATTCAATGCCCCTGATTACATCGCTAATTCTCCCGCTGCCGTCCCGATCCATCACTTTAATCCCGTAGAGCTTCGCTTCTGGAGCAACTCCATAAAGGCCACCGGCTCGACCGCTGGCGGCGATAATGCCAGCTACATGAGTGCCGTGTCCGTTATCATCTGTAAAATTGCGGTTTTGTGCAATGATATTGTATCCTCCGGCAACACGGCCGCGCAGAGCCGGATGCGAGGAGGCAATGCCGGTATCCAGTACGCCTACACGAACACCCTTCCCTGTACTTTTGGGCCAGGCGTCCGGTGCATGAACGATCTGAATGTTCCAGGGGATGGGGGATGCAGACGGATTGAGGATAGAGGGGGCGGCCCGGTGTACCCGGATTTGAATGTCCTCCTCAACAAGGGAAAAAGCGGGATGCTTACTAAAAAATTTGATGTTCTCAACATCAGCAACGATGAAAGGGAAATGCTTGTGGCAGTACAAAATCTCAATCCCATTCTGCTTCATACAGACTTTACGGGCCTGATTCATGTTGGCTTTTACATGAATCAGGTAACGTTTTGCCATAAATCAGCCTCCTCTTCCTACATGGTTAGTACCAGTATATGAAAAATGGAGTGAATGGGGATGTAATAGGAGAAGGGAGATACCTAAATTTCCGCCCTGTTTTATAAGGGCATGTAAACAAAATCTTGTCGCGTTAGTAAACAAGCAAAAGGAAGTACTACATTTAACATTTTTAGGACAGCGGAATTCAAAATGTATGCTATCGCCTCGTTACATATCAAAATTTTTACCAATACAATATAGTATAGTACAGGATAGGGGAGATGCAAAGAGTACATGAGTAAGGTCATGATGATCCATCCTTTATCACCTCTACGTTACACGGCCATAGGAGACTCTATTACCGCAGGGATTGGAGCCTGGTTTAATTATGGATATGCTTATCAGTATCGAGATTTCATAGAAAAAGATTGGAAAACACGTGTCATTTTTCGCAATTTAGGAAAGACAGGCTGGACAAGTCAACAATTGTTACACAGGCTCAGAAATGACGCCACCTTTTTCAAAGCCATACAGACAGCAGATATCATCACATGCTCCATTGGTGGAAACGATTTACTTCAGGCAGGCCGTGTTTATGATAAAACGAAGAATAAAAAAGCAGTAGAAATGGCGCTTCAAAATTTTCGCCATAATTTTCTTTTTATCGATCAAAGTATTAAAAACATAAAAAAATCCTCCACTGCTCCTTATATGCTCCGCTATATCGAACTCTATAATCCTCTGCCTGAATTCCCCCTGGCCCGGCAGTCGGTGAAAAAACTAAATCAAATTCTCCATAAGGCAGCCGACTCCCATACAAAGATTGCCCCTGTATATGCTGCCTTTTTACATCAGGAAAGTACATTGTTATTTATCGATGGCAAGCACCCAAACTATAAAGGTCATCGCGTAATTGCAGAAACCATTAGAAGTTTAGATGCTAAACCTTAACATTTGCCCAATCCCGTACCCATCATCTCATGCATCTCTTATGTAAAAGGGGGGAAGTACATGGCTTCCGGTATTTACAACAAATTACACTATTTTATTGGCTATATTGTTTTGTATCCACTAAATTGGTAATAGTGTTACCGTATCTTTTACTTCCAGAGTTTCAATCATTTCATGCCACGATTTCGGTTTGTTCGATAAGACGGAATAATAACGTTTCAAGAACTTCACGATAAGATCCGTTTTAAGTTCATCCACATTATCGTTCATCGGAAGGAAACAAAGGTCAAGCCCTGTTACAGCCTCTCCATCATTATTCCAGGATGGGTGGACATAAGGGAAATCAAGGCGTTTATAACCAAGATGTGATAATACCTCACGACGAACATAGGGATCCATAGGTTTAATCCCGCCAAATTCAAAATGCTCTACCCGATAAGGATCATAAATTTCGGCAAACATTCCATATAACTGCTTTCCATTTGCTGCGGCCAAGGAATTTAAATCCTCCAGCCTCTTTTGGGCTAAAAATCGGCCGATACCGAGGCCTGCCTGACCAATAATCGTAAAATCTGTCATCGCGACATTAAAATCTTCATAATAGCGGTACTCCGTCGCCCCTACTACCTTCCCTTCATAAACAGCAACAAAGACACGAATTCCCGGATCTTCCAAAGGTTCTTTCCAAAGATCAAATTCCAATACTTCTTCGGGAGGAAACACGTCTTGCATGAATTGATGCATTTGCTTAAACAAAGGATCTTGTATATTCGTAATTCTGCGATATTCCATTTTTATCATTCTCCTTGTTTAGATATTGATGTATAAAAAGGATTTTTCCACTCCATAAGTACTCCATAATTACACGATTCCTCATCCTCTAAATAGTTCGCCACCACTTTAACAGGAGTACGGCCACAGCGAAGCAAGAAGGTGATGACGGGATCTTTTAGCTCACCTTTTACGACAGCTTCAAGATACTGTTCCGGCGTCATCTCATTCGCTTTTTTATGATATCCAGGCATTCTTCCGCCGCCTAACAACCGTTCCAATCCTTTTTGAATAACGACGTTATACATGGATAACAACAGCCATTTTCCTAATCCTAATTTCCGGTAGGAGGGACGCACGCTAATATCGACGACATACAGTGTATTCCCATTTGGATTATGGTTTCGAATATACCCATTATCCGTAATCTCTTCCCATGTATGTTCCGGATGCTCCGGATCAAAGTCAACAAGCAATCCGGTCATCGATCCTGCGATTTCACCATTAACCTCAATGCATAAGGCTCCTTCGGGGAACAAAGTAACATGGTTATGCAATTGTTCCTTGTTCCACCATAATTCAGATGGGAACGGCGGAGGAAAACTTTCCTGTTGAATGTGAATTAAACCAGGAAAGTCAGCTTCTTTGTAATTCCGGATGACCGCGGAGACAGGTCGATCGTGATCAAAAACATAAAACTCTTTTCGATACATTCTTCTATTCCTCCGTAACGCGGATAGGTTCCTCTTCATTCCAATCCGGATAGAGATCGATACGACGATCACGCCATGTAGTCACAGAACCGCTTTCACGAACCTGATATAATAGTTCAAGATTTAAGTCAGCGGTAACAATCATATCATTATTCAGTTCTCCCTCGACCAGGATGCCGCGGGGAGGGAATGGAATATCGTTTGGTGTAATCACCGCCGCTTGCCCAAAATTCGCACGCATAAAGTCAACCGTAGGAAGCGAACCTACTGTTCCTGTAGTTACGACATAAACTTGATTTTCCACCGCTCTGGCATGGCTTGTATAACGGACGCGGTGGAACCCATGACGATCATCGGTACAGGAGGGACAGAAAATAACATCAGCGCCTTTCGCCTTCGCCATCCGAACAATTTCCGGAAATTCTATGTCGTAGCAGGTAAGCATGGCAATCGTGCCTTTCTCTGTCTCAAATACCTGTAAACTTTCGCCTGGCGTCATGTTCCACTCCTTGACTTCTGTTGGTGTGATGTGAAGCTTAGGCTGTTCTGCGATTCTTCCATCCGGGTAAAATAAATGAGCGACATTGTATAAGTGATTGCCTTTACGAATGACATGGGTTCCCCCAATAATATGCATCTTTGTTTGCTTCGCAAAGGATGAGAATAAGTCACGATATTGTTCTGTAAAGTCAGGCAAATCATTAATGGTTAAAGCATGCCCTTGATTATCCCCGATGGACATCAATTGCGTCGTGAAAAATTCGGGGAATAGCACAAATTCTGCACCGAATTCCTCGGCTGTTTTAATATAATGTTCGACTTGTTTGGCAAATTCTTCAAAAGACTGTATAGTATGAAGATGATATTGAACCGCTGAGACCCTCAGTTGCATTGCTTTTCCACCTCTTTTATCATTAATTTAACAAATTTCCTTCAATCCTTGTTAGTTATGAGTGCTATCGATATTATTAGACATATAATAAATTTGAGCAAGTACACACTTTTATGTAACATAGTATGAAAAGTATACTATATAGAAATAAAGCAAAAAAGGGGATCGAAAAGAAAGATACACCTCTCAGAGTATCTCTGCTGGAACGTTCTTATATATAGGCAATGTCACCGTATATGCGTAAAAAACAACGTGCAGTTCCTTTTATAAAGGTCACTGCGCGTTGTTTTTTTGAATCCATAAAAGAGGGAGCGTTTTTGCTACCGGACGGACTTGCTCTTTTCTTCCTGCTTCTGCATGACCGTTTCCATATAGTTTTTACCCCATTCATACATGGCATCAAGGACAGGCATTAAGCTTTTTCCCAGTTCTGTCAGTGAATATTCCACTTTTGGCGGAACAACGGGATAAACTTTGCGGTGAACAATCTGATCTTCTTCCAGCTCCCGCAGATGGTTGACCAGCATTTTTTGTGTAATGCCGGGGATAAGGGCTTTCAGTTCGCTAAACCGCTTTGTACCACTTTTCCCTAAATGCCACAAAATAATCATCTTCCACTTTCCGCCGATGACGGAAAGAGTCAATTCTTTTTCACAGTTAAATGTTTTATCATGAAAACGTCCCATTCGTTTCACCTCGACGTTTATTATAAACCATAGTATACTTTTTGATACTATATTTTATTAAAGTACATACTTAGTATACTGGCATCCATACAAGCGATAAAACTGTAAAAGGAAAAGAGTTCGAGAAGACCATCCTTCAACCAGGGTGGTTTTTCCTGTTTTGATTCACTTTTTCATTTCTATAAATTAGCTCTTGAAAGTCAAATAAGGTCAAATTATAATAAAGGCATAGGTCAAAGAAAGTCAAAGTCAAAAAACAATCAATAAGAATTTCATTCATTATGTGCTTTAAAGGAGGAACGGATTATGCTTTGTCAACACTGCAATCAAAAACAAGCAAATGTGTTCTTAAACATCCAACGACAAGATAAATTGCAAAGATTATATTTGTGTCATGACTGCTACGCAAAAATGACGAATAAAACGGGAGCAGGCATGAATTTAGGGTCTTTCCCACATATGTCCGGATTCGACGAGTTTTTTAAAGGGTTCGGAATGCCTTTGATGAACCAACACATGGCCAAAGAAAATATTCAATCTCAAGCATCGGGTCAGGGTGGCATTCTGGATGGCGTCGGACGCAACTTGAGCGAAGCGGCCAGGGCGGGACTCATTGATCCTGTCATCGGACGCGATGACGAAATCGAGCGTGTAATTGAAATTCTAAATCGCCGTAACAAAAACAATCCTGTTCTGATCGGTGAGCCAGGGGTAGGGAAAACGGCGATCGCGGAAGGATTGGCTTTAAAAATCGCAGAAGGACAAGTTCCTTCTAAGCTGCGTGACAAAATCGTGTATACGCTTGATGTGGCGTCGCTTGTGGCGGGTACCGGAATCCGCGGACAGTTCGAAGAGAAGATGAAACAAATGATTGCGGAGCTGCAAAACCGCAAAAACGTGATCTTGTTTGTCGATGAAATCCATCTTCTTGTCGGCGCAGGCTCAGCCGAAGGATCAATGGACGCCGGAAACATTCTGAAACCGGCGCTGGCCCGTGGCGAGCTGCAAGTCATCGGGGCTACCACCCTGAAAGAATACCGTAAGATTGAAAAAGACGCTGCCCTGGAGCGCCGCTTCCAACCTGTCATCGTCAAAGAGCCGACAGTGGAGGAAGCGATGCAGATTCTGCAAGGGATTCGTCAAAAATATGAATCGTACCATCAGGTAACGTATTCTGATGAAGTCATCCGTGCCTGCGTTGAATTATCCCACCGCTACATTCAAGATCGCTTCCTGCCTGACAAGGCGATTGATCTCCTGGATGAAGCGGGTTCAAAGGTTAATTTGCGTGCTTCCGGGCAAAATACGGATGAACTGCGTTTCCGTCTTGCTCGGGTAAGCCAGGAGAAAAAAGAAGCTACGGCTAAAGAAGAGTATGAACGTGCGGCCAAGCTCCGCGATGAAGAAAACCGCATTCTTGAACAGCTCGACCAAATGGACGGAGACGAGCAGCGGGCAGTAGTGACTGTAGAGGACATTCAGGAAATCATTGAACGCAAAACAGGAGTTCCTGTGAAGAAGCTGCAAAGTGATGAGCAGGCGAAAATGAAAAATCTGGCCGAGCATTTGGAAGGCAAAGTAATCGGGCAATCCCACGCGGTCAGCCAGGTATCGAAAGCGATTCGCCGCAGCCGTGCAGGATTGAAACCGAAAAACAGACCGATTGCCTCCTTCCTGTTTGTCGGTCCAACCGGTGTAGGGAAAACCGAGTTGACGAAGGCGCTTGCCGAAGAGCTGTTTGGTACGAAGGATTCCATGATTCGCCTTGATATGAGTGAGTATATGGAGAAACACTCCGTCTCCAAATTAATCGGTTCCCCGCCGGGATATGTCGGTCACGAAGAAGCAGGTCAATTGACGGAGCGTGTTCGCCGAAATCCGTACAGCATTATCCTGTTAGACGAGATTGAAAAGGCGCATCCGGACGTGCAAAATATGTTCTTGCAAATTCTTGAAGACGGACGCTTAACCGACAGCCAGGGACGCACCGTAAACTTTAAGGATACCGTCATTATTGCGACAAGCAACGCGGGAGTAGCCGAGAAGAAAATTACGGTCGGATTCGGGGCAGAGGAAGCGAACGATACTCCGTCTGTAATGGGCTCGCTCACTTCTTATTTCAGACCTGAATTCCTGAACCGTTTTGATGCGGTGATTTCATTTAACCACCTGACGGAAAATCATCTTGTCCGCATTGTCGATTTGATGCTGCGGGACATTACCTCAAATCTGGAAGAACAGGGAGTGGAACTGACCGTTACTGAGGAAGCGAAAGCGAAGCTGGCCGAACTGGGATATGACCGTGCCTTCGGTGCCCGCCCGCTGCGCCGCGTGATCCAGCAGCATGTAGAGGATGGTATCGCCGATCTTGTCATTGAGGAAGAGGAGGTAAAACACATCCTAGTCGATGTAGACCAAGGCGAAATTAAAGTAATGAAGAAAGCATAATATAAGCGAAAGCGGAGAAGCGCTGGGTCGTGCTTCTTCGCTTTTTTCTGTGAAAATCCTGAAATAAAGAAAGAGAGAAAGCGGAAATGAGATTCACGGAAGAATGAAAATGACATAAAAAAATTATGGAAAAGCTGTGCAACCTTTTCTTCATTTTCACCGTAAGTACAAGTAGGTTGGAGAAGCTGCAAGCGACAATCGAAGGAGGATGGAGTATATCTGCAACCAAACGAGCATCCCGCCGGAAAAAGTGATTGAAGTTCCGGAGAGGGAATTATAGGCGGCAACGTAACGTATGCTGTGCTATAATCAGGGAGCAAGCTATCTTTATATTGGAGAGGAGTGACGGAAGTGCGGAAGCTGTTTTTAGCCCTGCTTCTTTTTCTTCTATCGACCGCGACCGCGTTTGCGGATGCGGCGCCTGGCGACACGATTGTTACATACGGCCAGGATTTGAAACCGGCGCAGAAAGAACAAATCCAGAACCGGTTTAACGCGCCAAGCGGAGCGCAGGAGATTACCGTAACGAATCAGGAAGAACATAAATACCTTGACGGTCTATTGAATAAAAGCGTCATCGGCAGTCGCGCCCTCTCGTCGGCGATGATCCAAATTGCCGAGCCGGGTAAAGGGATTACTGTAGAGACAAACAACATCACCTGGGTTAGCAAAGCCATGTATGAGAATGCGCTGGCGACCGCGGGAGTCAAGGACGCGACGGTGAAAATCGACGCGCCGTCTCCAGTGTCCGGCACGGCTGCGTTGACGGGGATCATGAAGGCGTATGAGACAGTGACCGGCGAGAAAATCGACGAGAACCAGAAGAAAGTCGCTAACGAAGAGATGGTAACGACCGCGAAGATTGGAGAAACGATTGGCGATAAGGAGAAAGCGGCCGAGCTTTTGACCCGCTTGAAAGCGGAGCTGGCCAAACAGACGAGCAACCTGTCGGATGACCAGCTGCGCGAGATGATTCGCAACGTGGCGGACCAGATGGGACTGCAGCTGTCGGATGCGGAGATTGAATCGCTTGTCAGCATTCTGCGTAAAATTCAGAACCTGAATATTGACTGGAACAAAACGCTGGATCAAATCTCAAGCTACAAGGGACAGGTGCAGGACTTCCTGAATAACAATCCGGAAGCTAAATCGCTTGTGCAGGAGATTTTACTGTTTTTGAAGAACCTGATCGATCAGATTCTGGCCTGGTTTAAGTAGCCCAACAGAAGCGCCGGATGTGCGTCCGGATTTGACATTTCTGACAAAACACGGTACGATAGTTTTCAAATCAAATAAATTGCATACGAAATCATAAAACTCTTATCCAGAGAGGTGGAGGGATATGGCCCGATGAAGCCTCAGCAACCGCAGGCATTGCCTGAAAGGTGCTAATTCCATCAAAGCGCAGGCGCTTTGGCAGATGAGAGGAGGACCTGGTGCGTTATACAGCCGACCCTCTTCTCCGGAAGAGGGTTTTTTATTTTTCGTAAGGATATTTTGGGAGGGGATTGGATGATGAAGACGTGGAAGATTGCATTGCTTGGATTAGGGACGGTCGGTTCCGGAGTCATGGCAATTTTACATACACATGCGGAGAGGATTCGCAAGCAAACAGGCGCCCGCTTTGAAGTGGTCGGTATTCTGGTGCGCGATTTGCAGAAGCCCCGCAAAATTGAAGTGAACCAAAGCCTGTTAACGACAGAGATTGAGGCGATTTGGCACAGGGAGCCAGATATTGTGATTGATGCGATGGGCGGTTTGGATCCGACGCTTGGGTTTATTGAGGAAGCCATTAGACGTAAATGCCACGTGGTATCGGCAAATAAAGAAATGCTGGCGGCATATGGACGGCATCTGCATCAACTGGCCGAGGAACAGAACGTCTCCTTATTGTATGAGGCAAGCGTGGGCGGCGGTATTCCGATCCTCAATACGCTGAGCCAACAGTTAAATGCAAATCGTGTGACACGTGTCTTTGGCATATTGAACGGTACAACCAATTATATTTTGACTAAGATGGAAGAGGAAGGGTTATCGTATGAGGAAGCATTGCGGCAGGCGCAGGACCTCGGGTTTGCCGAGGCAGATCCGACGGCCGACGTAGAGGGGTATGATGCGTTCAACAAAATTCAGATTATCGCTCACCTTTGCTTCGGCGGGCATATGCAGGCACTGACAAGCGAGCGTACGGGCATTACATCCGTGAGAACTGAAGAAATTGAATTGTACGGAAAACTAGGATACCGGATTAAGCTGCTGGCGGCGGCGGAACGCAGAGGAGCCGCATACGGGCTGCGCGTCGTGCCGACGCTTGTACCGTACAGTCATCCGTTGGCCGGGGTGAAAAATGAATTCAACGCCGTGTTTGTCACCGGCGATGTAGTGGGAGATTTGCTGTTTACCGGGAAGGGCGCCGGCGCGCTGCCGACCGGTAGCGCAATCGTGGAAGATATACTGAATGCAGTGCGCGGCAATACGTTTACGCCCGATCGGGAGACGTACGCGGCGCAGGAAGATAGCGGGAATGCCGAGGAGTGGACAGAAGCTGCGGAAGCGCGCGCCGCACTCTTCACTTTATCCAAGCAGGCCGGTGACCCGGCGAAATTCCGCCTGCTGTCATTTCTGTCAAGCGAGGCAGGTTTTTTGCATAGTGTGGATACGCTCGAAAGCGAGCAGAGCGTCCATGTCGCGGCTATTCTTAGCGGCGCGGATACGCATGTACTTCAAGCATTTGCCGATCATCTGAACGCGGATCTCCGCCTGCGGGCCGTGTTGGACGACAGCCTGGCTGCCGCTTCCCGCGAAGCTGATGTGACGTTTCATCTGTAAAAACAAAAAATGTGTCGATTCATGGGGGATGGACAAAGAAAAATGTAATTTTTCATAATATAACGGATGTGAGTAAGAATCAATTGTCATTTATTGAGATTATCTGCTAGTTTCTTTATAAATCTCTCTATTTCTATGGTATAGGCGATTGGAGAATGGTTATGGCTTTTCGGTATAATAAATGTGAGCAGGAAAAAATGTATGGGAGAGATTTGTATGGCTCAACGAGTAGCCACCGAATACAAGAAACTTGTCCTTGAGTTAAACACATGGCAAATGCAGTCGTTTATCGAAATGTTTCAGCGCGGTGAATTTAACACAGAAGTTCGAGTGTATGACAATGGCGAGAAAGAAATCGTGTTGTTTGACAGGGAAGAGGAGATTCCGCTTTCCTTTAAACTGGTTGGCAACCTGTATACATTTGAAGGCGGATATACGATCCGAGACGCCAGGCTGGCCAATCATATGCGGCAGGCCGTACGCCGCTTTAAAGGCACCGCGGTCGTCCACCGTATGTATCCAACCTACACGATGATTTACCACTACAGTGAAGGCAAAGTGATGAAAATCATCGAGCAGAAAGGTGACAGCCAAACACTTGTCTTCGAGTACCGCGACACCGTCGGAGATTTACAACGCTTGTAC
Organism: Aneurinibacillus danicus; assembly: GCF_007991215.1. Taxonomy (GTDB): domain Bacteria; phylum Bacillota; class Bacilli; order Aneurinibacillales; family Aneurinibacillaceae; genus Aneurinibacillus; species Aneurinibacillus danicus. The sequence continues at coordinate 11,728 of NZ_BJXX01000151.1, read as the reverse complement.
GAGGCGCAGGGCGTCGAAGATCAGATTGCCTGGCTTCGGGTCTATATTGATCAGTTGCTTGATTTGCGCAACAGGCACCAGGTGAGTCAATTGCCGACGGAAGAAATAGATAGACAGCTCGCCTCACTCTCTCATCAATTGTTTGTGTTAGAAGCATAATGCAGCCGAAAGCTCCCCAAGAAATAGCAAGACTTTGTTGCATAATTTGTAGAAACATGCTATATTCCTTGTTGTGAACAAAATTAGGAACCAGGATTCACTCAAGGAAGTTTCTCCTCGGAATAAAGTGAATGACGTAGGTCCTAGCGAGAATTTTTGAACATAAAATTGCTAGGAGGGGGGAACCGAAAAGTGGAATACTCTACTTTCGGAAGACATGTTGCGATTGATACTTGGGGTGTTGATTTTGAGAAATTGAACAGTGCGGAATTTCTGCAGCATCATATGGTAGAAGCTGCGGAAGCTTGCGGTGCGACAGTTTTGTCTGTACAGGCGAAACAATTTGAGCCGCAGGGTGCAACAGTACTGGTTCTGTTATCGGAAAGCCATATTTCCATTCATACGTACCCTGAAAGAGGATTTGCCGCGATTGACTGCTATACATGCGGAGAGACGGTCGATCCGGAACTAGCTATCGAATATATAGTAAAGGTTCTGCAACCGGAGAAGATATATGCCCGGAAGTTGATTCGTGGCGTAGGCGAGATGGACGTTGTAGAATCAGATATTATGAAACAAAAACAAAACGCATAGAAGCGAATAATTGGGCAACCGAAAGTCCACCCTGCATGGTATAGGGTGGGCTTTTTAATTTATTTTTAACAGTTTTATCACTTGCTCCCGGAATTTTTGGCATTTATGATGAATAAGGGAAAGGCAATACAAATCGGAGGTCTGATGAATGAGTCAATTAATTGATGTGGAGAACAAGCGCAAGGCGCCGGAAGATGTACTGAATTATATTCATAACGAAGACGATTTGATCGTTCCGCTGGCCAACGGCGAGCCGGTCGTGCTGCTGGACACCATCGAGAAACATGCGGAGCGCTGGACCGGTGTGCGTATTCATCAGATGCACGCATTAAAAGAACGCGACTACATTCATGGTAAATTTGGCAATCATCTTCGCCATGTCGCATACTTTTTAAGCGGGGCATCACGCAAAGCGTTTCTTGCAGGTGAATGCGATCTTGTTCCCAATCATTTTCATGAGGTGCCGCGCCTGCTTCGGGAGACAACCAAAGCATCTCTGATTCTGGCCGCAGCGTCACCGATGGATGAACACGGCTATTTCTCACTTGGCACGCAGGCTGATTATGTTGCATCTTTTATTGGCAAAGTGCCGTTTTTCCTTGAAGTGAATCCGAATATGCCACGCACGTTTGGAGCCAACCAAGTACACATCAGCCAGATACAGGGGTATATTGAAGTAGACTATCCGCTGCATGAAGTCAGAGAGCCGCAGATTACGGACATTGACCGCCGCATCGCATCGCATGTTGTGGAGCGTATTCAGAACGGAGCGACACTGCAGGTAGGGATTGGCGCCATTCCGAATGCGATCATTGGCTTTTTGCAGAACCATAAAAATTTAGGTATTCATACGGAGCTATTAACAGACGGTATAGTTGATCTGGCAGAGAAAGGTATTGTCAACGGTATCGAGAAGAAAACTCACGTGGGCAAAATTGTCGGCACGTTCGCGCTCGGATCGAAGAAGTTGTATGATTTTATTGATGAGAATGCGGGCGTAGAAATGCTGCCGGTCGATTATGTCAATGATCCGCGGATTATTGCGCGGGAAGACAACATCATTTCCATCAATGCCACGACTGAGGTAGACTTTATGGGACAGTGCGCATCGGAGACGATTGCCGGACGTTATTACAGCTCGAGCGGCGGTCAGGCTGATTTCGCGCGGGGGGCGCGTTTTGCCAAGAATGGTAAAGGCTTCATCTGTCTTCATTCCACAACGCGTGACGAATCAATCTCACGCATTCGCCCACAGCTAACGATTGGCTCTGCGGTCACCACATCGAAGAACGATGTCGACCATATCGTGACGGAATACGGTGTCGCGTCGCTGCGCGGCAAGAGTATCGCCCAGCGTACGAAAGAGCTGCTGGCGATTGCTCATCCCAAGTTCCGAGAAGAACTCAAATTTGAGGCGAAAAAATTCGGTTTGTTATACTAATCCTATACGTGCCGTTCCGAATGTATCGGAACGGCTTTTTCAGTTCAAGCAAGAGAGGATATAGAAGGATAGAAGACAGTGGAAAGCGAAACAATATAAAGAAGAGCCCGGCGCAGGTTCCGGGCTTGTTTGTGCTATTTGTGTAAGATGGAATCGCGTACGAACTGGGCGGAATAAAAGCCGTTTTGTACAGGATGCAGTACCAGGCGTGTTTCTTTGCCTTTGGGCATCAGGCGGAGCACAGTAGTGATGTCATCTTCGCCGATGATAGCTTCCTGTGCATGATTGAGGCGGTGAAGCAGGTCGTCATAATAAGGGGAGTGCGTTGAAGGTAAACATTCGCAATGATACGTATACATACCACATTGACAGATGTACTTGTTTTCCATGGCAGATAGCCCCTTTCGCAAAAATGATTGTGCGTCCCACCCGGCTGTTATGTTTATTATAGCACAAGGTAAGGAAAGGAAAGGTATACCAGAATAATAATTTTGAATTTTTTGTAGCTCTTTTAGGAGGTTTGTATCTTTAATAACCGGGTTTAAGGAGGTGAAGATTATGCCAAAAGCATTCTTTCTCGATCGTGACGGAGTTATAAATGAAAATCCGCATCCGATTAACCATGTAGGTCAGTTTGCTTTTATTCCCGGGGCGCTGGATGCAATACGTATGCTCCGTGAGCACGACTACCAGGTATTTGTCGTAACGAATCAGGGAGGGGTCGGACTCGGATTTATGAAACAGGAAGCGTTGGACGAAATCCACAGGCATATGAATGAGAGAATTGCTGAGGCGGGTGGCATGCTGACCGAAATTGTCGCCTGCACGCACAAACCGAAGGAAGGCTGTGCCTGCCGTAAACCGGAACCTGGCATGATTCTTGAGCTGGTCCGCCGACACAATATTGATACGAGCAGAAGCTACATGGTCGGAGATTTCTATACGGATATTCAGGCAGGGCACCGGGCCGGATTAAAAACGGTGTATATTGGTAAGGAAGAGCTAAAGGGTAAGACCCCGCAACCGGACTACATCTTCGATTCGCTCTTTGATGCGGTAACGTCTCTTGTTGGTATGAGCGAACGTTCTCATTGAGCGGGACATAAAATATACAAGGGAGAATAGAAAGATGGAAGGTAAAAGGGCAGAAAAAAACGATCGTCTTTTTCTGTGTGATTTCTAACATTTTCCCTTTATTCTCATCTTTAATTTCTAAAATGGGGGGAATCGGAAATGAGCGATATCAAAAACTTGTATGACCGTTATAACAGTTTGCCGACGAACGAGCTTGAAGATATTTTGTACGATATTGAAATGTCAGCCGCACTCACGCTTGGTATGAATACGTATACCGAGCGGCAGCACAAACAGGTGCTGCGGCAAATTTTGAAAGAGAGGGGCGTAGATGTCAACCGGTTGTTTGAAGTATAATCCATGCAAACAAAGGAAGATGTCCGTAATACTGGGCTTGAGGAGCTGCCGGAAGACGTGGGACAGGCCGTCATATATGTGCGTGATGCATTCTCGCTCCCTTGATTTTGTGATAAGATAGAGAAGGTGAGCAACAAATTTATCCTGAAAAGGAGCACGAGAGATGTATCATCGTACACAGACCAGACCTGTTAAGGTAGGGAATTTGACAATCGGCGGCAGCGATCAGGTCATTGTGCAGAGCATGACGACCACTAAGACCGCAGACGTGAAAGCGACGGTGGAGCAGATTCACCGCCTTGAAGAAGCGGGCTGCCAGATTGTGCGTGTAACCGTAAATAACATGGAAGCGGCGGAAGCCATTAAGGAAATTAAGCGAAATGTCTCCATCCCGCTCGTTTCCGATATTCATTTTGACTATAAGCTTGCGCTTAAGGCGATCGAGAACGGGATTGATAAAGTACGAATTAATCCGGGCAACATCGGCAAACGCGAAAAAGTAGAAGAAGTAGTCCGTGCGTGCAAAGCGAACGGTGTCCCGATTCGTATCGGAGTAAACGCCGGGTCGCTGGAGAAGCATTTGTTGGAGAAGTACGGCTACCCGACGGCAGACGCGATGGTGGAGAGTGCCCTGCACCATATTTCGATTCTCGAAGAGCTTGATTTCCATGACATTATTGTATCACTTAAGGCATCTAATGTACCGCTTGCGATCGAGGCGTACCAGAAGGCGGCGGCCGCATTCAACTATCCGCTGCATTTAGGGATCACCGAGGCCGGTACGCTGTTCGCAGGTACGGTAAAAAGTGCGGCAGGACTCGGCACGCTGCTGGCGCAGGGCATCGGCTCAACGATGCGCGTCTCACTGAGCGCCGATCCTGTAGAAGAAATTAAGGTGGGCCGTGAACTGCTGAAGACATTCGGCCTGCTGTCTGACGCAGCGACGCTGATTTCCTGCCCGACCTGCGGCCGAATTGAGATTGATCTGATTTCTATCGCGAATGAAATTGAAGACTATATCTCGAAAGTGAAAGCGCCGATTAAAGTAGCCGTGCTCGGCTGCGCGGTGAACGGACCGGGCGAGGCACGCGAAGCGGATATCGGGATCGCCGGCGCGCGCGGCGAAGGACTCCTCTTCAAGCATGGGGAAATCGCGCGTAAGATTCCGGAGGAGAAGCTGGTCGACGAACTGAAGAAAGAAATCGACGAGCTGGCAGAAATTTACGCTCGAACCGGATCGCTGCCCAGACCGGCGCACATGAAGTAATATTATAATAGAAGAAAGACGGTTGGAACCGTTTGAAGCTGTTGATAAAAGGGGTGGGAACTTGATGTTCCCACCCCTTTTATATAGATAACATACCAGGAAAAGTTCACTCTTTTTTCACCCATTTTATGGGTGATTTTTTATTTCAAATGTATTTTTTTAAAGTTTCATGTAGAATCCTGTCGATCGAAATTACACTTAGTTTATGAAAAGTTAACGTAAATGATACATTCTAAATGAAAGCGGTGACAATATGAGGAAGTTCGGACTTGTATGGCAAATTTTCCTCGGTCTGATTCTTGGTATCGCCGTAGGAGCCATTTTTTATGGTAATCCGAAGGTGGCAGAGATTCTTGATCCGATTGGAGCAATTTTCATTCACTTGATTAAAATGATCGTCGTACCGATTATCATTTCTACTTTGATTGTCGGTGTTGCTGGTGTCGGCACCGGAAAAAACCTCAGCCGACTTGGCGGGAAAACGATTCTTTACTTCGAGGTCATCACAACCATTGCGATTGTTATCGGTTTGTTGGTGGCGAATATCTTCCAGCCGGGTGCCGGCATTAACATGAACAACCTGGCGCAGTCAGACATTAGTAAATATGTGAATACGACAGAAGAAACGAAGTCGCACGGCTTTGCCGAAACGCTGGTGAATATCGTTCCGACGAACATTGTGGACGCGATGGCCAACGGAGATAACCTGGCGATTATCTTCTTCGCTGTTATGTTCGGTCTGGCATTGGCCAAGCTGGGTGAGCGCGGTAAACCGGTTATTCACTTCTTTGAATTAATTGCAGAAACAATGTTTAACCTGACCAATATGGTTATGAAATTTGCCCCGTTCGGTGTATTTGCGCTCATTGGGGTGACGGTTTCCAAGTTCGGTGTTGCGTCACTTATTCCGCTTGGTAAGCTGATGATTGTTGTATACCTGACGATGATTTTCTTCATGGTAGTAGTTCTTGGTGCTGTTTCGAAGTGGGCAGGCGTGAACATCTTCCGCCTGATGGCTATGTTGAAAGAAGAGTTGCTGCTTGCTTATTCTACTGCAAGTAGTGAAGCGGTACTTCCGCGTATTATGGAAAAACTTGAGAAAATGGGATGTCCGAAAGGAATCGTGTCCTTCGTTATTCCGACAGGCTACTCATTCAATCTGGACGGTAGTACGCTGTATCAAGCGCTGGCCGGTATTTTCATCGCACAGATGTATGGCATTGACCTGTCTATCGGTCAGCAGATTACGTTCGCGCTTGTGCTGATGCTGACGTCGAAAGGGATTGCCGGTGTACCGGGACTTTCCTTCGTTGTACTGCTGGCAACGCTTGGCTCTGTCGGTATTCCGCTCGAAGGGCTTGCATTTATTGCGGGTATCGACCGCCTGCTTGATATGATGCGTACGGTGGTTAACGTAGTGGGTAATAGTGTTGCGGCGATTGTCATGTCCAAATGGGAAGGTCAATTCGATAAAGAAGAGGCCAACACGTATCTGAAAAACTTTGGTCGTGCAGCCGAAAACAACTAATTAAAATGCAAATCCCCTGCCTTGCAAGGCGGGGGATTTTTTGCGTTAGATGACGAAGACGTTGCTGTCTTCACCGAAGAAACGATGAAATTTTGCTTGCATACCAGACGGATCTCTCCATAGTATTAAGTAGTAGAAGAAGAGGTGTTTTACATCGACGGAACGTATGTAATGCGCCAGTTTCACGTAACAGAAGCGCATATTGGCATTGTAAATATTGCGCTAAAAGAGTTGAATTTAGCGCAGCAAGATGTGAAAATCATGAATAGAAAGAGAAACAACCATATCATCAAAAATCCGACGGGCAATACGACGGTACAGCCCGGGGATAAGGTGTTGGTATATGGGGATATCGAGAACATCCGAAAGTTTTTCATTCTCAGTGGGGGAATCCAAACTAGAGATACAATGAAAAACAAGATAAGGGGTTTGATTGTTTATGAAAAGAGGGTTGTATGAGCGCTATGTGCCGGATACGCTGCTGTATGCAGGCGATGAAGGCCAACTGCACCGCGGACATGACAGCATCCTGCGGCGGGACATTCTTCTCTACATTTTCCCTCTCGCGACCGCACAGCCGGAGAAGTTGATGCACGGCTCCTCTGTGCTGCAGGTTCTTGACCGGGGCGAGACGGAGAAGGAAGGGTTCGTTGTGCTCGAATACGTGCCCGGCTTACTGTTGGACCAGGCATCCAGAACGAATCGGCTCTCGCTGAAAGAGGCGCTCGGGATGGCCCGTCAGTTTGTACAAATTCTGCAGGAAGCGAGCCGGATGAAAGGCCGCGGCCTGCTGCTCACGAAACACAACCTCTGGCTGACGGAAGCCGGTGAGGTAAAAGTGGTGAATAGCTGGGACGTTCGCGAGGAACGAGTCGGCCGCGAGATTAGCGACATATTCCGCTTGATGCATCACCTGATGTTTGGTGAAGTCGATATCGAGCTTCCGATTACGCAGATGATTGAAGAGATGGCGCTTGCTTATCCGGGCGATCCGTTTATCATTCGCAAGTCGCTGCGGGCAATCTGGCGCAGAGAAGAGAAGAAAGGCGTCGAACAGTATGATCGCATGCTGGCGCAGACGCTTGAAGACATAACGTCGTTGTACCACTATATCAAAAAAAATCAGGGAGGCATCCGTCCGTCCGCAATAGAGACAGCGCCGGAAGCATCGGACGGAGAAGAGGCGGCATATATTCCCCGAAGCACCCGTACACGCGGAAAATCCGTGAGGAATGTGAAGCAGAAGTCAGGCGCGCGCTTTAATCTTCCTGCCAAACGGGTGGCAGTCATCGCCCTTGTCGCCATTGTGTGCATAACGGCGTTCTCTTTTATGCAAAACGACAAGCCCAGCTCTGCCAAATCGGTGGATGCGGTATCTCCGCAGACGCAGAATGAATCGGTACAAGAGGAAAACAACCGGGGTGTCGAGGTGCCTGACGTAGAGGGACTGACGCTTGCGGAAGCCGGACAGCAGTTGAATCAGGCGGGACTCCGCTATAAATATTACCTTGAGTCGTCTTTGCACAAAAAAGGTACGGTACTTAAGCAAAATCCGGCGGCAGGAGAGAAAATGTCCCGGGTAGAAGTCGTTGAATTATGGGTAAGTGAATAAAAGATGGACTGATTTCATTTTCAATAGCACCGTAGTGTGCTATTTTCGTTTATAGGAAAAAAAATAAGCAGAAAGAAGGGATGGTATGCACCAGGCGTTAAAAGGAATGAAAGTGTTGGATTTAACCCGTCTGCTCCCGGGACCGCTGTGCACGATGTATTTGGCTGACTATGGAGCTGATGTAATTAAAATTGAAGATCCTGCACTGGGGGATTATGCGCGCGATATGGAGCCGATGCTGGCCGGAGCCGGGGCGCTGTATCAATTGGTCAACCGCGGGAAGAAAAGCGTAACGCTTAACCTGCAGCATAATGAAGGCAAAGAGGTGATGCGCCGTCTTGCACGCGAAGCGGACATTCTAGTCGAGGGATTCCGACCCGGCGTCATGCATAGACTTGGCCTGGATTATGATACATTGCGCGAAGAGAATACGCGACTCATCTACTGCTCAATTACCGGTTACGGACAGAACGGGCCGTACGCGGAGAAAGCGGGACATGACTTGAATTATATTGGATTTACCGGCCTGCTTCATGAAGCCATTCAAGCGGGACCTTCTCCTGCGGCTTGCCTTCCTCCGGTGCAAATCGCTGATATTGGAGCGGGAACGATGCATGCGGTGAGCGGGATTCTGCTGGCTGCCATTCAGCGGGAACGTACGGGGGAAGGAGCATACATAGATATTTCCATGACGGATGGTGTACTGCCATTCATGATTCCGGCGCTCAGCTACCACCTGGCGGCTAAAGAAAACGGCCGGGCGGCATTCAACCCGCTGACCGGCGCCCTGGCGTGCTATAACGTATATGAGACACGGGACGGAAAGTGGATGGCGCTCGGTGCGCTGGAAGCGAAGTTCTGGAAGCGGTTCTGCGAGGTGGCCGGACTCGATAACCATATGCCTGATTATTGGCAGTTGGACAAGCAGCCGCGGATGAAGGAAGAAGTCGCTGCGTATTTTAAAGAGCACACTTCTGCTGAAATCATGCGCATGTTTAAAGAGGAGGATGTCTGTTTGACTCCGGTCCTGTCGCTTGAAGAAGCACTGCAGGATGAGCACCTGCAGGCGCGCCGCATGTTTGCGCACTGGGACGCATATCCGACCGTTACCCAGGTGAAAAATCCGCTGCTTGATGAATCGCAGCTCGAATCGCAGTCATTTCCGCCGACCCGTGGAGCCAATACGGAAGAAGTGCTGCGAGAAGCAGGGTATGATGACAATGCTATTCAGAATTTAAGAGAAAGACAGATTATTTAAGCAGACTGTTCGATCCTGCGGTCAGGCTGGCTTCAAAGCGATCCAAGAGCTCCAGAAACCGATTGGCTTCCCGGAACGTATGATCCGCCAGCAGAGGGTGAATGTTGCTGCGCAGGCGGCACTCCTCGATAAGCTCCCGGGCCGTCTGTTTGAAATCACGAAGCGATTGTACGGCCGGACGGTTTTCTTCGATGAAACGTGTTAGCATCGGCCCCGTCTGTGATTCCGGCCGCATTGATTCCAAGTCCACCGCCTGGAACAGCAATTGGTCGAACTGGTAGCTGAAATCGTTCGCATCGGCAATCAGATTGCGTTCGGAAGGGTCCAATAGATGCGCGATGAATTTGGCATGGTCGGCCATCAACCGGAGGAAAAAGACGTTTTCATTAATGATGGCGTCCGGCAGAGGTTCGAGAATGCCTTTGTTAAGTTGTTCGAGCCGATTCATGAAATAGGCCGCTTCGCGGCTGACGTGGTCGACGAGCAGGGGGTAATTGTTCGTGATGATTTGGCAGGAGAGAATAAGCCCAAGCACTTTGCGTTTAAACGCCCAAATATGTGTAGTTGCCTGGTAGACCTCCATGTTAAAGCGTGCAATTTGTTCCCGGTCGCTGTCGGACGTAAACGCTGCGGCGCGTTCTTCAATATTTTCGAACACATTATAGAAATGGTCGGCTTCCTGAACAAGCTTCGGTTGATCCACCGTAAAGCCAAGGCGCAGGAAAAGAGCGTGCTCTTTCATAATCCGGCTCCAGAAGCGAATCTCTTCCAGCGAACGCTCGACAAACAGGTTCGACATTTGGCTTCCTCCTTTACTCTTTTTCTTAGAATTGCGTACACTATATTGTTATGAGTAAGGGAGGGAAATTAGAAAACGGAATTTGTCATATAGCCACAGAAGAGAGTTGCAGAGTGTTATTTTTCATGCAGAAAAGGTAAGATAAAGAGTGAGGGAGGGAAAACGTATGCAGGAAATACAAACCGTTGAACAGTTCCAGGAAGCGATTGAATCGGAACGGCTGACGGTCGCCAAATTCTACACCGACTGGTGCCCCGACTGTCACCGCATCGATCCGTTCATGCCTGAAGTAGAAGAAGCGTATCAGGACAGGCTGACATTTGTCAGTGTGGACCGGGATAAATTCCCGGAGCTGTCCCAGGAACTCGATATCTTCGGCATTCCGAGTTTCGTCGCATTCCGCGGCGGACAGGAGCTCGTTCGTTTCGTCAGCCGGGCTGGCAAGACGCGCGAAGAAATTGAGGCGTTTTTGGACCGTGCCGTGCAGGTGGCGGAATCGCTGCAGAAATAAGCAGCAGGCAGCCCGGAGACGGGCTGCCTGATTTTTTATACGGGAACCGAAACGTCCAGAGGATACACCGTAAGTGTATCCGCATGATTTTCGAGCCAGGAAGCGATAATGAGCATCTCATCTACTTCTTCTACCGTAGGAGCGTCCATGGTCCCTTTTGCTTGTTCGTACAACGCGCGCGCTTTGACAAGCATATCGGCAGTATTCGCTTCTGTTAGGCAGTCTGTTTTTAGCGTCGCAATCAGACGGCCATGGACAATGACGAGGCCGATGCAGCCGACTTCCGGATCGGCGGAGATGACGAGTGCGTGATGGCGCGCCACGGAGCGTTTAATCCGACCGTTATAGCGGGCTAGATCGATGAGCCACTGCCACTCCTGTGCTTCTTCGAAACGGAGTTCAGCCGCGCTCACGTCACGCAGTCGTTCAAGTTCAGTTTGCATAGCGGGACTGGATTCGAGCACGTCAATGGCTTTCTGTACATGAGAAGCGTACTGCACATCCAGGGCGCTGTCCACACAGGGTGCCATGCATTGCTTTAAGTCGGCGTATAGGCAGGAGTGATGGGGAAGCGGTCCTGCACAGCGCCGCAGTTTCAGCCAGTTATTCAGTGCGTCGACTGCCGGATACAGCCAGTGCGCTTTGCGGTATGGGCCGAAATAAAGGGCGCCCGAAATGACGGCGTCCCGCGAGATTTCCAGATATGGATAGGGTAGATCGGTGCGCAGCACGATAAACGGATACGCTTTGTAATTGCGCAGCGCTCGATTGTACAGCGGAAGATGACGGCGGATGAGCCGGGCTTCCACCAGCAACGCTTCGAGCTCGGATGCGGTAAAGCGCAGTTCTACGGTACGGGCCGCATGCACCATGCGTTTAATCTTCGATGTGTGCTGTCTGTTGTTATAGAAATAGGTTGAGATGCGTTTTTTTAAATTTTTGGCTTTGCCTATGTAAAGGATGTTGTCGTCTTTGTCGCGGTACAGATAGACTCCGCACTTTTCAGGCAGTGTCAGATGAAAACCGGGAGTAATGGTATATTTCATAACAACCCCTCTTTGCGGTGGTGCATTCGGTTGTTATTTTACCATATTATACGTTATGTTACCTGCTTGTTTTTGTGAAAAT
>NZ_BJXX01000150.1 GCF_007991215.1 Aneurinibacillus danicus | reverse complement strand
TACCCCAAAAGTCAGCCTCTCTCCCATGATTTTCATGTCGGGGTTGCGGCTGAAAAGCTACGGTGGTTTTTTGCGAGCGGGTGCTCGAATGAGAGAAAGGAGACAAATGCTTATGTCAGTGACCGAACATAAAAAAGAGGCACCAAAGCAGGTAGGTTGCATGGTGATTACGGTGAGCGATACACGGACGCCGGAGACGGATAAAAGTGGCCAGTTGATGCAGCAATTTCTGACGGAAGCGGGACACACGATAGAGCGGTACGTAATTGTGACGGACGAAAAAGCTGCCATTTCACAGGCGATTAAAGACGGAGCGAACGATCCGAAAGTGCAGGCGATTCTCCTGAATGGAGGGACGGGAATCGCGAAGCGGGATGTGACCTATGAAGTGGTGGCTTCGATGTTGGATAAGGAGCTGCCAGGCTTCGGCGAAATCTTCCGCATGCTGAGCTACACGGAGGATATCGGTTCGGCGGCGATTTTAAGCAGGGCGATTGCGGGTGTCTATCATGACCGGGCTGTTTTCTCGACGCCGGGATCGTCCGGCGCTGTGCGGCTTGCGATGAGCAAACTCATTATTCCGGAGCTTGGCCACGTGCTGCGCGAGATTTATAAATAAGATCATTAACATTGCATTA